>NZ_JBHWLY010000017.1:0-91882 GCF_042730435.1 Nocardioides sp. NPDC059952
CGGCAGCCTGCGCGTCGCGCTGCACGCCGCCCGCCACGCGCTCGAGCCCGAGCTGGCGCCGCGGGCGGCATCCTCGTACCTGGTGGCCGCCGGGCCGATGCTCGCGCTCGACCCCGAGACCGTGTGGATCGACGTCGACCGGGCCGAGGAGGCGGGGCTGGCCGCGCTCGCGGCCACCGACCAGGCGACCGACGAGGTGGACGACGGCGCCGCCGCTCTCGCCCGGGCGCTGGCACTCTTCACCGGCGACCTGCTGCCCGAGGACCGCTACGAACCGTGGGTCGAGGAGCGGCGTGACCAGGTCGCCGAGCTGCGCGACCGGCTCCGGCTGCGCCTCGCGACGGTCCGGCTGGCCGCGGGCGAGTCGCGGGACGCGGTGGCACTGGCCGAGCAGGTCCTGGCCGGCAGCCCGGCCGACGAGTCCGCCCACCGGATCGTCATCGAGGCAGCGCTGCGCCAGGGGCTGCGGCGGCGCGCGGTCGCGCAGTATCACCGGTGCCGCAGGGCCATGGACGCCGAGCTCGGCGTACGTCCTGGCCCGGCGATCGAACGGCTGCATCGCGAGGCGCTCACCGAAGCGCCGGCCCGGGTCCCGGCCGCGCCCGGCCTGCCCGCGCCTGTGCAGGCGGCCATCGCCGCACCGTTGCGTGGTCGCGAGACGGTGCTGGGGCGGCTTGCCGCGCCGGGCAGACCGCCTGTCGTGCTGCTCACCGGCGAGGCCGGAGTGGGCAAGACGCGGCTGGCCGCCGAGGCCGCGGCGCGTGCGGCCGCGTCCGGGGCTGCTGTGCTGTGGGGCGTCGGGCGCGAGCCCGAAGGGGGAGCGCCCTACGGGATGTTCGCCGAGGCCCTGGACCGGTGGTTCGCCGGGTGCGACGGGGCCGAGCGAGCCGACGTCGGCGCCGAGTACCCGGAGCTGGCGGCGCTGCTGCCTTCTCTGGGACAGGTGCCGGCGGATGGCGAGCGCACACCTGAGGAAGAGCGGGACGGACTGTTCCGGGCCGGTGCGCTCGTGCTCGGCGCGCTTGCTGCCGAGCGGCCCGTGCTGGTCGTCCTCGATGACCTGCAGGCCGGCGACGCGGGTACGTTCCGGCTGCTCGGCCACCTGGCCCGCCACGCAGCCGATCGTGGGATCGATCTGGGCTTCCTGGCCACGTACCGCGCCGAGGAGCTCTCCGACGTCGACCCGCGCCGGAAGGTCATCGCGTCCTTGGTACGCCAGGGCCTGTGTGTCACCGAGTGGCTCGACGGGCTCGACGAGGAGGCGTGCGTGGCCATGGTGCGTGACGCGGTCCCGCCGGCCGAGCGGAACGACGACGCGCTCCGACGGGCGTGGCGGCTCTCTCGTGGGAACCCGCTCTTTGCGCTCGAGCTCGCCCGTGGATCCGACGGCGGCACCCAGGGGATCTCGGACTCGCGGGCGCCGGACGGCGTCGGGCAGGTGGTGGGCCTGCGGCTCGACCGGCTCGACGTGGACACCCGGCGGATCGTGGAGGCGATCGCCGTCGTCGGCGGGGAAGCGGCGCTCACCGAGCTGATGGACGTCGCCCGTCACGGTCTGGAGCCGCCGATCGCCGGCAGCTCCGTCGCCGACGCCGTGGAGCGCGCGATCGCCGCATCGCTCATCGAGGAGCGGCAGGTCGTGGTGTCCGGCCTCGGGGAGGACGGGCTGGCGTTCCGGCATCCCGTGGTGCGGCTGACCTGCTACGAGCGGCTCAGCGGGGTCCGCCGGCGACAGCTGCACGCCGCTGTCGCCGAGGCCGTGCTGCGCCGCCGCCCGGATGCGGTCGACACGCTCGCGGTCCACTTCGCCCGTGCAGACGACCCGCGGGCGGGCGAATACCTACGCCGCGCCGCCGAGCGCGCAGCTGCCCTCTACGCCAACGACGCCGCCGACCGCTACTACCGCGACCTGGTCAACCGGCTCGACGTCGACGCTGCCCGGGCACGGCTCGCGCACGGCCATGTGCTGTACCGGATGGGGCAGTTCGGTCGCGCGGCGGAGACGCTCCGCCTGGCGATCGACGAGCTCGGCCGGCGTGGCGAGGAGTCCGAGTGCGTGCTCGGGACCGCGCTCCTGGCGCAGACGCTCCTGCGGTTGGGCGAGGTCGCGGGAGCCGCCGAGGTGCTGCAGGCCCACCCGGCGCGTGCCGGGGTCGCGGCCGAGGCGGCGGCGAACCATGCGCTCGCCTGGTCCATCCTGCTCCGGTTGCAGGGGCGCTACGCCGAGGGATACGACGCCGCGCGGCGCGCCCTGAGCGCGGCGGAAGAGGTGCCCGGCGCGGCGCGGTACGGCCTCGTCGCCCGCGCCCACACCAGTCAGGCGACCAACCTCGGCCTGGCCGGCCGCTTCGCCGAGTCCCGTGAAGCCGCGGACCGAGCCCTCGCCCCGGCAGAGGCCTACGGAGAGCCGACCCTGCTCGGCGCCGTCCTGTCCACGCTCCGCGAGAACGCCCGGCGGCACGGGCGGCTGCGGCGCGCCGTCGAGTTCGGCGACCGCGCCCTCGAGCTCGCCCTGCGCTCCGGTGACCCGTCGTCGGCCGCGTTCGAGCGTGCCAACCTCTCCGAGATCCGGCTGCTGCTCGACGAGGGCGACGCGGCGCGGGACCTGGCCGAGCAGGCGGTGGCCGCCGCGGAGTGGGAGGAGACCTGGTGTCTGCCGTACGCGCTGGCGGCGCTGGCGGCGGTTCGCTCCGCAGCGGGCAGGCACGACGATGCCGCCGCGCTGCTGGCCCGTGCCGACGAAGCCGTCACCACGGCCGGTGACCTGCAGGCTCGCCAGGTGGTGCGAACGGCGCTCGCCGAGCATCACCTGGCCACGGGAGAACCGGACGCCGCGCTGGCGATCATGGCGGAGACCACGGACGGTCCCGTGCTCGTGGCGCGGGCACAGCTCGCTGCCGGGCGCATCGACGAGGCGTATCGCGTGGCAGCCGCCGAGGCCGACCGGGCTCACGGCGCCGGTGAACACCTCGACGAGGTCGACGCCACGGTGGTGCTCGCCCTGGCGACATCGTGCACCGGGCGCGACGCCGAGGCGGTGGATCTGCTGGACGCTGCCGAGCGGCTGGCCGTGGACCTGCCCTACCCGGCCGGCCTTCGACGGATCGTCGAGGCGCGGCAGGCTCTTGTCACCACGGGTTAATAACCGTTAACCTCGACCTCATGGCGGCAAACCTGCGGGAGCTCACCGACGAGCTGCGAGAGCGGCTCGAGCGCGTACGGCAAGGTGGGAGCGAACGCTCCCGACAACGGCACACCGACCGCGGGAAGCTGCTCCCGCGCGACCGGGTGGACGGGCTCCTCGACCCCGGGTCACCGTTCCTGGAGGTGGCTCCGCTGGCGGCGTACGGGATGTACGACGACGGCGACGAGTGGGCGGTGCCGTCCGCGGGGGTGATCGCCGGGATCGGTCTCGTCGCCGGCCGCAAGTGCATGGTCGTCGCGAACGACGCGACCGTGAAGGGCGGCACCTACTACCCGCTGACCGTCAAGAAGCACCTGCGGGCGCAGACGATCGCTGCGGAGAACAACCTCCCGTGCATCTACCTCGTCGACTCCGGGGGTGCGTTCCTGCCGAAGCAGGACGAGGTCTTCCCCGACCGCGAGCACTTCGGGCGGATCTTCTTCAACCAGGCCAACATGTCCGCGAAGGGCATCCCGCAGATCGCCTCGGTGATGGGTTCGTGCACCGCCGGTGGCGCCTACGTGCCGGCGATGAGCGACGAGACCGTGATCGTGCGCGACCAGGGCACGATCTTCCTCGGCGGGCCGCCGCTGGTGAAGGCTGCCACGGGTGAGGAGGTCACCGCGGAGGAGCTCGGTGGTGGGCTCGTTCACGCGTCGAAGTCGGGCGTCGTCGACCACCTGGCCGACGACGACAAGCACGCGCTCGAGATCGTCCGCGGGATCGTCTCGACCCTGCCGGAGCAGGAGACGCGGACGACGACGTACGACGAGCCGGTCGAGCCTCCCGAGACGCTCGCCGACGTGGTGCCCGCCGACACGAGAACCCCCTATGACGTACGCGAGGTGATCCGCCGCATCGTCGACGGCTCCCGCTTCCAGGAGTTCAAGCAGCTCTACGGCGAGACGCTGGTCTGCGGGTTCGCCCACATCGAGGGGCAGCCGGTCGGGATCGTCGCCAACAACGGCATCCTCTTCTCCGAGTCGGCGCTCAAGGGCGCTCACTTCGTCGAGCTGTGCAACCAGCGCGGCATCCCGCTGGTGTTCCTGCAGAACATCACCGGGTTCATGGTCGGCAAGGAGTACGAGAACAAGGGCATCGCCCGCGACGGCGCCAAGCTCGTCACCGCGGTCGCCTGCTCGGTGGTCCCGAAGTTCACCGTCGTCATCGGCGGGTCCTACGGCGCCGGCAACTACGGCATGTGCGGGCGTGCGTACGACCCGAGATTCCTGTGGATGTGGCCCAACGCGCGGATCTCGGTCATGGGCGGCGAGCAGGCCGCATCGGTGCTCGCGACGGTCGCCGGCAAGCCGGACGACGAGGAGTTCAAGGCGCCGATCCGGGACCAGTACGAGACCCAGGGCTCGCCCTACTACGCCACCGCGCGTCTGTGGGACGACGGGATCATCGACCCCGCCGACACCCGACGGGTGCTGGCGATGGGGCTCGCGGTGGCGGCGAACGCGCCGACGCCCGAGCCCCGCTACGGAATCTTCAGGATGTGACTGGGATGTTTGAGTCTGGGATGTTCGAGACCCCGATCTTCGAAAGCGTGCTGGTCGCCAACCGCGGCGAGATCGCGCGACGCGTCTTCCGCACCTGTCGTGAGCTGGGGATCAGGACGGTCGCGATCTACACCGCGCTCGACGCGGACGCGCCCCACGTACGCGACGCCGACGAGGCCGTCGAGGTCGCGTCCTACCTCGACGCCGACGCGGTGGTCGCGGCCGCCGCCGAGGCGGGTGCCGAGGCCGTCCACCCCGGCTACGGGTTCCTCTCCGAGCGGGCGGAGTTCGCGCGAGCGGTGGCGAAGGCGGGGCTGACCTGGGTCGGCCCGACGCCTGAGGTGATCGAGCAGATGGGCCGCAAGGACGCGGCCCGGGAGATCGCGGTCGCCGCCGGCGTACCCGTGGTTCCGCGGGGCGAGGACAGCCCCTACCCGTTGCTGGTGAAGGCCGCGGCGGGCGGCGGCGGCAAGGGCATGCGGATCGTCCGCTCGCCGGAGGAGCTCGACGAGGCCCGCGCGGCCGCGGCCCGCGAGGCGCTGAGCGCGTTCGGCGACGAGACCCTCCTGATCGAGAAGTACGTCGAGCGGGGCCGCCACATCGAGGTGCAGGTCTTCGGCGACACCCACGGCAACGTCATCCACCTCTTCGAGCGCGACTGCTCGGTCCAGCGCCGTCACCAGAAGGTGATCGAGGAGGCGCCCGCCCCGACGCTCACCGACGAGCAGCGGAACCTGGTCCTGACCAGCGCCGTCGCGCTCGCTCGCCAGGTCGACTACACCGGCGCCGGGACGGTCGAGTTCCTCCTCGACGAGGCGTCCGGCGAGGCCTACTTCCTGGAGATGAACACCCGTCTCCAGGTCGAGCACCCGGTCACCGAGGAGGCGGTCCGCATCGACGGTGCCGCCGCCGATCTCGTCGCTCTCCAGCTCCGGGTCGCCGCCGGTGAGCCGCTGGGCATCGCTCAGGACGACGTACGCATCGACGGCCACGCCATCGAGGTCCGGGTCTACGCGGAGGACGCCTTCGAGGGCTTCCTTCCCCAGGCCGGCCGGACGAGCATCGTGCGCTGGCCCGAGACCGCTCGCGTCGAGCATGCCTTGGAGAGCGAGCAGGTGGTGAGCACCGCCTACGACCCGATGCTCGCCAAGGTCATCGTCCGCGGCGCCGACCGCGAGGAGGCCCGGTCCGCGATGGTCAAGGCGCTCGACGCGACCGCCGTCCTCGGGCTGACCACCAACACCGGCTTCCTGCGCGTGCTGGCCGCCTCGGACGCCTTCCGCGATGCGGAGATCGACACCGCCTGGCTCGACCGCAACGAGGTCGCCGCGCCTGATCCCGACGTTCCGCGGACCCTCGTCGCCTGGGTCAGCGCGATGCTGTCGGCGTCGTCGGACACCACGACGCCGTTCCGTGCCGACGGCTGGCGTCTCGCCGGATCACCGGCGCCGACCCTCGTCGACCTGGACCGCCGCGTCACCGTCGACCGCCCCTCCGGCCGCGTCGCCGGCGATGTCGCCAGTCACCTCGTCCGGCAGCTCAGTGCGGCCGACCACGTCCTCGTGGCTGTCGTCGACGGCGTACGTCACCGGGCAGTGATCAACGTCCAGCCCGGCCTCGCCGAGATCGTCCACCAGGGCCACCGGTTCGACCTCTCCCCGCCCGACCGCGTCGCCGGCGCCGCCGCCCACCACAGCGACGGAGCCGTCGAGGCCAAGATGCCCGGCACCGTCATCGACGTACGCGTCCAGGTCGGCGACACCGTCGACGAGGGCCAGGTCCTCGGCGTCATGGAGGCGATGAAGATGGAGGTCTCCCTCAAGGCGCCCTTCGCCGGCACCGTGACCGTGGTCGGTGTCGGCGCCGGCTCCCAGGTGCCGCTCGGGGCGGAGCTGTTCGTGGTGGAGGCCTGAAGTACCTGCCGTTCAGGTGACCGAAAAGGCAGGACGTCGGAGGCGGCCTCGGTCATAGTTTCCGGTGCCCTCAAGGGCATCGGACAAAGGGAGACCAGATGAAGACATTGAGAGCGCTTGCGGGAGTGCTGGCCGTTCTGCTCGCGGTTTGTGGCATAGGGATCGCGGGAGGTGTATCCCCGGCCGCGGCGTTGGGCGGTCCCTACAGCATCAGCGGCACAGCGACCGACGATGCGGGCAACCCTGTCGCTGGCGTCGAGGTGGGCGTCTACTACATGCATGAAGAGCTGGTCGGATCGGTCACGACTGCCGGTGATGGGACCTACAGTGTTGACGGGCTCACGGCGGGCGAGTACTACGACGTGCGTTTCAGCTTCAACGACCCGTACCTCTATGCAGACCAGGCCATCAAGAGCGTCCAGGTCGTAGAAGGCGCGGGAGCGGTTGCTGATGTTCTCGTGCACGTCGGTGGCCAGATCACAGGGACGGTCCGGGGTTCCGATGGCCAGCCAGTCGGGTCTGCCATTGTCACCGCCCGTCGAGCCGATGGTGCAGGCAGAGGTCACCAGGTGACCGCGGATGTAAGTGGTGCATACGCCCTCCGAGGTCTCCCTGCGGGTAACTATCGACTTGAGTTCGTCAGCTATTCAGGGCATCTGAGCGAGTGGTACAACGACAAGGCTTCCTTCGAGGCTGCCGACGACATTGCCGTGAGCGCGCGAGAGACCAGCTCTGCCGACACCGAGTTGACGATGGGCGCACACGCGACCGGGATCGTGACTCGCTACGACAACAGCCCGTATCCCGGCGTCTACCTCGAGATCGTGTGGTCCGGTCCGGACGGCCCTGAGACCTACACCACGACTCGGACCGACGAGGATGGCCGCTACGCAACGCGGTCGCTCGATCCCGGGTACTACACGATCTTCGCGCTGCCCAGAGACGGCGTCCACGAGTCTGCTCGGGCTGACTTCACCGTGACCGAGGGCACCGGGGAGATCGTGCGTGACTTGCATCTGACCATCCCGAGTCTGGGCAACATCTCACTCCCGACGATCGAGGGCGGCCGCTCGTACGTCGGAGACACGCTCACCGCTACCACGGGCGAATGGATCGACGATGACATCACCTACGCCTTCCAGTGGCTACGTGACGGCGAACCGATCGACGGCGCGACTGAGGCGACCTATGTTGCTGCTGAAGCCGATGCGAATCACAATGTCCAGGTCCGTGTGACAGCGAGCAAGGATGGTTATCTCGATGGAGTAGCCGAGTCCGATGCCGTCGCGGTGACCTACGGCTCGCTGATCTGCTTGGAGAACGCCACGATCGTTGGCGAGCGAAAGGTCGGCGAAACTCTCGAAGTCGTTCCTGGAATTTGGAACACGAGTACAGAAGGAATGACCTTCACCTACCAGTGGCTCGTCAATGGTGAACCCATCGATGGCGCCACTGGAAGGACGCTGGACGTACATGCTGGGTACTTGGGCGAATCTCTGGGAGTAGAGATCCACGCGTTCAAGCCCAACTGGGGGCCGGGGTTCGGCATCGCGACCGGAACCGCGCCGATTGTGCCTGGTGACCTCGACCTGAAGCCGACGATCGCCGGAGACGTACGCATCGGCAACACGCTCACCGCGTCGGTCGACGTCCCGGACGGGGCCGAGGTGAGCTACTCATGGCAGGTCCGCTCGCCCGCGGCCGAGCCGAGCTCGGACGCGTTCAAGGAGGTCGGCACGGGAGCGAACTTCACGCTGGCTGACCGCTACAAGAACTACGCGCTGCGGTTGGTGGTGACGGCCTCCGCGGCCGGCTACCACGACGCGAGCGCGACGGTCGATGTCAGCGAGCAGCTTCGCTAGCTGACGTCAGATGGTGCCCGGGGCGCGCTCGGCCCCGGGCACCTACACTTTCAACGGATAGGAGCCGACCATGACCGACCTCCCCGCAGTCGTACGCCACGACGACCTGCCCAGCAGGATCACGATCTACGAGGTCGGTGCGCGTGACGGCTTGCAGAACGAGCAGACGGCGATCGACACCGGCGTCAAGGCGGACCTGATCATGCGGCTGCTCGACGCCGGGCTGAGCCCGGTGGAGGCGACGAGTTTCGTGCACCCGAAGTGGGTGCCGCAGCTGGCCGACGCGAAGCAGCTCATGGAGGAGCTGGTCGACCGTCTCGGTGACAGGGCGCGCGAGCTCCCCGTGCTCGTTCCCAACGAGAAGGGTCTCGACCGTGCCCTCGAGCTGGGGCTGCGGCACATCGCGATCTTCGGCAGCGCGACGGAGACGTTCGCCAACAAGAACCTCAACCAGACCTTCGACGGTCAGTGGGCGATGTTCGAGCCGACCATGAACCGCGCGAAGGCGGCCGGGATGACGGTCCGCGGTTACCTCAGCATGTGCTTCGGCGACCCCTGGGAGGGGCAGGTCGAGATCGCGAAGGTGGTCGAGGCGGGCAAGCGGCTCCTGGATCTCGGTGCCGACGAGCTCAGCCTCGGGGACACGATCGGAGTCGCGACGGCCGGTCACGTGAAGGCCCTGATCGGAGCGTTCGAGGAAGAAGGCGTCACGACCGACCGGCTCGCGCTGCACTTCCACGACACCTACGGCCAGGCCCTGGCCAACACCCTCGCCGGCCTCCAGTCCGGTGTGACCACCTACGACGCCAGCGCCGGCGGTCTGGGCGGTTGTCCGTACGCCAAGAGCGCGACCGGCAATCTGGCCACCGAGGACCTGCTCTGGATGCTCGACGGCCTGGGGATCGAGCACGGTGTCGATCTCGGCAAGGTCGCCGACACGAGTCGTTGGCTCGCCGACCACCTCGGCCGGCCGAGCCCCTCGGCCGTCGTACGTGCCTTGCGCTCCTAGCTGGAGACACGCCCTAGACTGCACTCAAGAGTGACGGCCGGGTGACAAAAGACGGACCGCCGCGACAATCTCTACTAACTTGGTGCAGAATAGCGGGATCATGGCGCGCAAAGTCTTCCTCCACGTCGGCGCTCCGAAGACGGGCACGACGTACCTCCAGGACAGGTTGTTCCACAACCGGGTGTCCCTGGAGAAGCATGGCGTCTTCTATCCGGTCGGTGGCCAGCCCGACTTCTTCCGGCCGGCGCTCGACCTGATCGACCGCCCGTGGGGCGGGATGAGGAAGACCGTCCACGGCGAGTGGGACACGCTCGTCAAGCGGGTGCGCCGCCACGAGTCCGAGACGATCCTGATCAGCCACCACCTCTTCGCCGGCGCCCGGCCCGACCGGGTCGAGAAGGCGATGACCGACCTCGGTGAGGGCGGGCGCACCGAGGTGCACATCGTCTACACCGCCCGCGACATCGCGCGCGTGCTGGCCGCGGAGTGGCAGGACCAGGTGCAGCGCGAGCGCAAGGTCACCTTCGCGCGCTACCTCGAGCGGATGCAGACCGCGAAGCAGTCCCGCTCGGCCGCCTGGTTCTGGCGTACGCACGGCCTGCCCGACGTGCTCAGCCGGTGGGGTCGCAACCTCCCGCCGGAGCGCGTCCACCTCGTCACCGTGCCGCACGACGGGGCGCCGAGCGAGGTGCTCTGGCGCCGGTTCTGCGAGGTCGTCGGGATCGAGGAGTCCTGGACCCCGATCGACAGCGACCGTCACAACCAGTCGCTCGGCCGGGCCGAGGCGACGCTGCTGCGCCGGCTCAACGCGCGGCTCGAGGCGGAGGAGCTCCCTCGCGAGGACTACCGCCACCTGGTCACCGACGTGATCGCCAAGCGCACCCTCGCCCACCGCGACGGCCGCGAGCGGGTCACCCTGCCGCCGTACGCCTTCGACTGGGCCGACCAGGTCGCCGAGTCCTGGATCGAGTGGGCCGAGCTGGCCAAGGTCGACATCGCCGGCGAGCTCGACGACCTCCACCCGCAGCGTCCCGGTGCCGACGTCGAGTGGATCGATCCGGACGCGCCGCGCACCAAGGACGTCGCCGACGCGGCGATCGACGCCCTGGTCGCGGTCGTCGTCGAGGCCGCACGCACCGACCCGCCCCAGCGCCCGGTCGCCTCCCGCGCCGCCGGCCTCATGCGGCGGGTCAAGGGGCGACGCTCCTGATGCCAGCTGCACCCACCAGGGGTTGGGGTTGGGCCGCGCACCTGCGCGAGGGCGGTACGACTCCTTGGACATCCTGGTCCGAGACCGCCACGCCCCTCACGACCAACCACCTGCCGGGTGCCGAGATGCTCGAGCTGCTGCGGCGGCTCAACGAGACCGGCCCGTCGGAACCGCACCGGGTCGACGCGCTGCTGCGCACCAGCCCGCCCGGCCGCGGCCGCCGCGACCTGCCGCTGCTCGGGGACACCGGGACGAGGACGTACGGCCCGCTGCCGGTCGATCCGGCGACGCTGTCGGCGCGCGAGCTGCTGAGAGCGGCGAGCGTGCTGCTCGCCGAGGACCTGCTCGCCACCGTGGAGACCGTGCCCCGTCCGCGCTCGCGACGGTGGCCGCGCCGACCCAGGAAGTCGGATCCCGACCAGCAGAAGCTCCCCTATCGCCTGGTCGGTTCGCCGTGGCTCACGCTGCCCATCCGCGAGGAGCTGGAGCGGCGGGGAAGGCTGCCCGGCGGCGATGGCTACACCGTCTACGTCCTCGGCGGCCCGTTGGACGAGGTCGCCGCCGGTGCGTGGAGGTTCCGCACCTTCACCAACCGGGTCAACCCCTGGCACATCTGGATCCGCGACGCACAGTGGCGCGGTTGGCTCGGTCCCCGTGCCGACCTGCCCAGGATCGCCCGCTGGTGGGCCGCACGGGTCGGGAAGGACCGCGTCGAGATCGTCACCGATCCCGCCCTGCTGCCCGGCCTGCTCGGCGTGGACAGCCTGCCCGGCCCCTGGCCGATCTCGGCCGAGAGCAACGAGGTCGCTCGCGTGATCGGGCAGGTTCTCAGCGTACGAACCGATCTCGAGACCCAGCGGAAGCTGCTGATGGGCCAGCTGCGACCACGCCTGGAGAAGCTCGAGACGCTCGTTCCGGGCGCCCGAGAGATCGGCGTCCCTTCGCAAAGTTTGGAATGGGTCGAAACACAGGCGCGGGCCCAACGTGATGCATTGGTGGAAGCCGGATACGCTCTCCACGGAGACCCTGACCGGCTGCTCCCCTCGGGGGCGGCGACGCAGGGTCCCGACGAGCGCCGGGCGCTGGCGCTCGCGTTGTCATTGCTGGCGGGGCGTTCCTAGAGGAGTAGAACGTTGGAGACTGGGCGGCGCGTGCTGCTTCATGTCGGCACCCCGAAGACGGGCACGTCCTATCTTCAAGACGTCCTCTTCCACAACCGGGAGTCCCTGGCCGGGCAGGGAGTCCATTACTTCGCCGATCGCTTCGACGCCCACTTCCTGGCGGCCCTCGACCTGATGGACCTGCCCTGGGGCGGCATCGAGGAGGAGGCGACCGGCGCCTGGGACACGCTCGCGGAGCAGGTGCGCTCCGTCGAGAACGGCACCGTGATCATCTCCCACGAGATCCTGGCGAGCGCGTCCTGGCAGCAGGCCAAGCACGCGCTGGACTCGCTGGGCGGCGACTCCGAGATCCACATCATGCTCTCCGCGCGCGACCTGGCCCGGCAGATCCCGGCCGAGTGGCAGGAGAACGTCAAGCACCGCTCGGTCGTGACCTACGCCGAGTTCCTCGAGGAGATCCGCGACCCGGCCCGCGAGGGGCGGATCGGATCGTGGTTCTGGGGCGTCCAGGAGCTGCCCGACATCCTCGACAGGTGGACCCAGGGCATCGCGCCCGAGCGCGTCCACCTGATCACCGTCCCGCCGCCGGGGTCGTCCTCGTCGCTGCTGTGGGAGCGATTCTCCACGGCCTTCGGCCTCGACGACCTGACCATCGACTTCGACGGGATCGACCGCGGCAACCCGTCCCTCGGCGTACCCGAGGCGGCGCTGCTCCGCGAGGTCAACCTGGCGGTCGTGCCGGTGCTCGAGCCGGCCGACTACCGGCCTTTCGTGCGCGAGTTCCTGGCCCACCGCACGCTGGCCAAGCGCCGCGACTCCGCGCGCCTGGCGCTCTCCCCCTCGATCCTGCCGTGGGTCGAGTCGCTCTCCGAGAGCTGGGTCAAGGCGCTGTCGGGACGTGGCTACGACGTGGTCGGTGGGCTGGAGGAGCTGCTGGTGCCGGCCGACCTGGCGGACAAGCCGTTCATCGACCCGGACACCATCTCCTCGCGCGAGGTGCTCGACGCCGGCGTCGCCACCATCGACGCGCTGCTCCAGGAGGCCATCCGGCTGCGCAAGTCCGAGGCACGGCTCGAGGACGAGGTCGGTGAGCTGCGCGCCGAGCTGGAGCACACCCGGTCGCTGGTGCCGAAGCAGCGTGCCCGCGAAGGTCTCGAGCGTCGCTGGTGGGGCCGCGCGGTCCTGAAGGTCTACCGCCTCGTTCGGCGCTAGAGGATCGCCTCGAGCCGTCCCGCGGCGCGGGAACGGTCGATGACGTGGACCCGGTCCCAGGAGCCGTCGGCGTCACCGAAGGTCGCCGCCGTCAGGAGCCGCGGCTGGTCGTCGGTCCAGCGGTGCCAGTGACGCTCGAAGGACTCCGTGCGGACCATCCGTCCGCGCTCGTGCTGGCCGTCGAGCGCCGCGACGCGCGGCACGTCGATCATGACCAGCGACGTACGCCAGCCCCGGGCGCGGGCGATCCGCCCGAGCAGCTCGCGCCGACCGGGCCGGGTGGCCGGGTCGTGGACGAGGAGGGTGTGGCCACCGGCGGTGGGGCCGAGCAGGACCAGGACCAGGGTCGCGATCGCGTGCCACAGATGCACCAGCGGCCGGTAGAGGCGGTAGGGCACCTCCGGCAGCCGTGCCGCGAGCCAGCGCCCCGGGGACTCCGGGTCGAGAGTGCGTACGTCAGGACGCCGGTCGGCCACGTCGCGGATCAGCGTGCTCTTGCCGGCGCCGGGTACGCCGCCCAGGAGGAGCAGGTGAGGTCTCACCTCGACCCCGGCAACGCGGGCTGGGCTGATCGGGGCGCACGTCGTGTCGACGGTCATCTGCTGCTCCTCCCAAGCGGACACCAACAGTGTGGAGTTCCGTGCTCAGAGGAACGTAGGACGGACCTGTGAAGTTCCTGTGAGCCGGGCTCAGGGGTTCTCGGGGTGGCGCGGCAGCAGCTCACGCGAGGCGTAGCGACCGATCTGGTAGGTCATCCACCCATCGGCCCCGCCACCGACGACACCGCCGACCAGCGGAATCCGCTTGGCGGCCATGGAGATCATGCCCCTGCCGGTGACCCGGCTGAGCAGTTCCTGGGCCACTTCCGAGGCGACGATGGCGTCGATCGCGCGGTCGTAGGTCGGCGCGGTCGCGATGGCCATCGGCGGAGCGGGGATCTTCTTCGCCTTGATCTGCTTGCCGACCTTCTCCTCGCTCAGGAGGGTGAGCAGGATGCCGTTGCGCACCCGAGGATCGGTCAGGTCGTAGCCGCGGAGATGCGCGATCACGGCCACCATGCGGCACTGGATGATGGCCATCCCGGTGATGTTGGCCGGGAGCGTGATCGCCTGGGTGACCACACCGCCGATGTTGGTCGCGAAGCCACCGACACCGGCCAGCCGCACGTGGTTGTCGATGACCTGCTTCACCGCGAGCTCGACGTCGTTGCCGTGCTCCTTGAGGTGCTTCTCGGCGGCCGCGGCGGCTGCTGGGAGCGGTCCGACCCCGACGATCGCGTGGTGCAGCGCTTGCCGGACCACGGTGGTGGTCACGCCAGGAGCGGACTGGATGACCTTGGGCGCGAGCCGGCCGGCCGCACTGGTGAGCACTGCCTTGGGACCGATCATGAGGCAAATCCTAAGTGTGTGGTGGTTGGCGCCGCACGGGACGATAACGTTTCGTCGTGGCGAATCTTCGGGGACCGATCGAACCCGAGCCCTCGCCGTGGGCCTTTGCCGACCTCCGGGAACCGGGTGCGGGCCATGGCGGGGCTGAGCTGGACGATCTGGTGGGCATGGGTGCGGACGTCGCGCCCGGGACACTCCTGGCTGCGTACCGGCACGGGATCTTCCCGATGCCTGGGGAGTCCCCGCGCGATCCGATGATGTGGTTCTCGCCGGTCCGGCGCGGCGTACTTCCGCTGGACGGGCTCGTCGTCTCGCGGTCGTTGCGCCGGTCGGTGCGGGACTTCGAGATCAGGATCGACACCAGCTTCGACGAGGTGATGGCCTCGTGCGCCGACCCGCGCCGGCCCCACGGCTGGATCGACAAGCGGATCCGCCGGGCGTACGGGAACCTGCACGAGCTGGGCTGGGCACACTCGGTCGAGGCCTGGCAGGACGACCGCCTGGTCGGTGGGCTCTACGGGGTCGCCATCGGCGGTCTCTTCGCCGGTGAGTCGATGTTCCACCGGGTCCGCGACGCGTCCAAGGTCGCCCTCGTCGGGCTGGTCTCGGCGCTGCGCGAGGCGGGCTCGAGCGACCAGCGGATCCTGGACGTGCAGTGGCGCACCGATCATCTCGGTTCGCTGGGTGTCGTCGAGGTCGGTCGCAACGACTACCTCGACCGCCTGGAGAAGGCGCTCAGGCTGCCGCTCCCGGAGGCGTTCGGCGGACCGTCGGCCCGGTCTTAGGGGGCAGTCCTAGAGGACGTACGCCTCAGCGCCGGTCTCGCTGACCATCGGCCGTCCGGCGGCGGCCCAGTCGAGCATCCCGCCGGCGAGGTTGACGACCTCGAAGCCCTGCTGGGCGAGGTAGTTGACCGCCTGGGCGCTGCGTCCGCCGACCTTGCAGACCACCAGGGTCTGGCCCTCGGGAAGGTCGCCGAGACGCGCCGGAAGCTCCTGGAGGGGGATGTGCGTCGCGCCCTCGATGTGGCCTGCGGCCCACTCGTCGTCCTCGCGGACGTCCAGGACGGCCACGGGCAGGGGATCGGGCACGCCGGCGATCTCGACGGTGGGGATGGTCACCGGTCAAGCCTACTTGAGAAGCCGGGACATCCGCCGATCGGCGAGCGGCTTCCCGCCGGTCTGACAGGTCGGGCAGTACTGCAGGCTCGAGTCGGCGAAACTGACCTCGAGGACCGTGTCTCCGCAGGCCGGACACTTCTTGCCGGCCTTGCCGTGCACGGCGAGGTTGGTCTTCTTCTCGCCCTTGAGCTCGCTCATCGCCAGCCCGGAGTCGCGCTGGACGGCCTCCTCGAGCGTCGTTCGCAGCGCGGCGTAGAGGTTCTCGGACTCCTCCTCGGTCATCTCGGCGGGTTTGAAGGGCGACATCTTCGCCGCCCACAGGATCTCGTCGGAGTAGGCGTTGCCGATGCCCGCGATGATCGACTGCATCCGCAGCACGCCCTTGATCTGCTTACGGCCCTGACCTGCGAGGATCTCGCGGAACCTGGCCAGCGTGAAGTCGTCGGCGAGGGGGTCGGGGCCGAGCGAGGCGACGCCGGGGACGTCCTGCGGGTCGTGGACGACGTAGAGCGCGAGGCGCTTCTTGGTGCCGCCCTCGGTGATGTCCAGCCCGGTGCCGTCGTCGAGCACGATCCGGATCGCGAGCCCCGACTTCGACCCCGGGCGGGGTGGCGCCGCCGGGATCTCGTCGCGCCACCTGATCCAGCCGCCGCGGGCCAGGTGCAGCAGCAGATGGATGCCGCTGGCCTCGATGTCGATGAACTTGCCGTGGCGGGTCACGTTGTCGACGAGCGTGCCCTCGACCGCGGTCAGCGGCGGATCGTACGTCTTCAGGGCGCTGAACTGCGGGACGTGCACCTTCGTGATCGCACGACCGTCGAGGCGCCCGCGCAGATCCTCGGCGAGCGCTTCCACCTCGGGGAGTTCCGGCATGTTCGCGAGTCTAGGTCTTCAAGGTTGCACCGGGGGAGAGAATGGCGCTATCATCGAACACACGTTCGAGACTAGCGATCGATCGGGCTGTCTGCGCCTTTCTAGGATTGATCCTAGAAAGATGAATAGAGACCTACGCTCGTGAAAGATGTGGCTCGCTAGCGAAATCTAAGACGCGTCCTAGAGATGTGGATATCGTCTGATCATGGACCCGATCCGCAATCCGTACGCTCCCGGCGCCGGTCAGCGGCCCCCTGAGCTCGCTGGTCGCAACGAGCAGCTCGGGCAGTTCGACGTGGTGCTGGAGCGGGTGGCGCGCGGTCGCCCAGAGCGGTCGCTGGTCCTCACCGGGCTCCGTGGGGTCGGCAAGACCGTCCTGCTCAACACGCTGCGGTCCGCGGCAGTCCGCAAGGGGTGGGGCACCGGGAAGATGGAGGCGCGCCCCGACCAGTCGTTGCGCCGGCCGCTGTCGAGCGCCCTGCACCAGGCGGTGCGAGAGCTCGGTCATCCGAGCTCCGACGACGTCGACCATGTGCTCGGCGTCATCCGCTCCTTCGCCCAGCGAGAGGCCGGTCCCAACGCCAAGCTGCGCGAGCAGTGGTCACCCGGCATCGAGGCGCCGGCGGTGCGGGGCCGGGCCGACTCCGGTGACATAGAGATCGACCTGGTCGAGCTGCTCACCGACGTCGGCGGGCTCGCTGCCGACGTCGGCAAGGGCGTCGGCGTCTTCATCGACGAGATGCAGGACCTCGGCCCCGACGACGTCTCGGCGATGTGCGCGGCCTGCCACGAGATCAGCCAGTCGGGACTGCCGGTGATCGTCGTCGGTGCCGGCCTGCCCCATCTGCCGGCGGTGCTCTCGGCGAGCAAGTCCTACTCCGAGCGGCTCTTCTCCTACCAGCGCATCGACCGTCTGCAGCGTGACGCCGCCGACCGCGCACTCGCCGCCCCCGCCGGCGAGGAGGAGGCCGAGTTCGAGCCCGCCGCCCTGGCGGAGATGTACGCCGCCACCGGCGGTTACCCCTACTTCATCCAGGCCTACGGCAAGACCGTGTGGGACCAGGCACCGCGCTCGCCGATCACCCTGGAGGATGTGAAGGTCGCGGCCCCCGAGGCCGAGCGCGAGCTGGCGGTCGGCTTCTTCGGCTCGCGCTACGAGCGCGCCACCCCCGCGGAGCGGGACTACCTGCGGGCGATGGCCGACGCCGCCGTCGAGCTCGGTGCCGACGACATCGGCACCGTCGCCACCGCGGACGTCGCCGCCTTCCTCAACAAGAAGCCGCAGTCGCTCTCCCCGGCGCGCGACGCGCTGATGAAGAAGGGACTGATCTACTCCGGCGAACGCGGCCGGATCGCGTTCACCGTCCCCCACTTCGGTCGCTACCTGCGCCAGCAGGGCTGAGGGACCACCGTCCCCGCGTACGGGCAGTTCGACCCTCACCGGCGCGACGGCGGTGCCTCTAGCGTCGTGAGCAGGCGCAGTCGTGGGGACGCGCGGCGGAAGGTGGGATCGCCGATGACGATCGTCTGGTTCATCATCTGGCTCATCGCGAACAACGTGGGGGCCGACGAGCCGCTCCTGTTCGACCCGGTCAACGTCTGGACCGGCACGCTGATCCTGGCGATCGCGCTGGACCTCGCCGGCTCGCACGCGGCGACGGTCTCGTCGAGGCGCGACCAGTGAGCCCTGCGGGTGCCGGCGTGATCGCCCCGGTGCCCGCGTGGCGACGTACGGTCGGGGTCGTCTCCGCGCTGACCTGCGCCGCCGCCACGGTCGGATCGGTCCAGCTGCTCACCGGCACCTTCGCCCCGCCGGTCAGCGACCTGGAGGCACTGGGTCTGGAGTCGTGGGCGCTGCCCGCGCTGTGGCTGGCCGGAACCGTCGCGGTTCCCTGCGCGGCTACGGCCGTCCTGGCATGGCGGCGATCGCGGCGGATGGGTGCCGCGTCGGTCGCGGCCGGGTCTCTGCTCCTCGTCGAGCTTGCGGTCCAGCTGCCCTTCGTAGGCCTCGATCCGTTGCAAGGTGTCATGGCGGTCGTCGCGGGCTCGTTGGTGTGCCTGGGCTGGTCGAGCGCCCGCCGGGCGCAGGACCAATGACCGGCCGGTGCGGACCTTCTCCCCTGCGACCGTTCCAGCGTCTCGTCGGATGCTCGAAGGAGACGGAAGGAGACGGTGATGGCACATCCTGTGGTGCACTTCGAGATCGCCGGGCCGGACGGGAAGGGGCTCGTCGAGTTCTACCGCGACCTGTTCGGCTGGGATATCAAGGAGTCCGGGCCCGACTACTGGCTGGTGGCGCCCCCGGATGGCGGCATCGGAGGCGGCGTCATGCAGACCCGCGACGAGATGCCCTCCTACCTCACGGTGTACGCCTCGACCGACGACCTCGAGGGCAGCCTCCGTCGCGTCGGCGAGCTGGGCGGCGAGACCGTCGTACCGCCCACCGAGATCCCCGACGTCGGGTTCTTCGCGATGTTCCGCGACCCCGGCGGCAACGTCATCGGACTGTTCCGTGAGTGACCCGGCGGGGCGGCCGCGCGAGGCGGGCCCCATGACGAGCGAGCGACCTGAGGAGCCCCGTCCGACCCGGAGCCGCTGGACGGCCGGGCGGGTCATCGCCGTCGTGGCCGGCAGCGTCCTCCTGGTGATCTCGTTCGGCTTCATCGCCGGCGGAGCTGCGCTCACGGTGGCCTCGATCCTGCGCGACTCCGACGGCTATCTGATGACCGACGTGGTGGCGATCTCCACTCCTGGTCACGCGATCACCTCCGAGTCGATCTCCGTCGAGACCGGCCCCGGGGTGGATGTCCCCGAGCGACTGATCGGGGATACGAGGCTGGTCGTCACCTCGGCCGACGAGCGGCCGCTCTTCGTGGGCATCGGGCGGTCCGAGGACATCGCCGCGTACCTCGACGGTGTCCGGCACTCGACGATCGACGGCTTCGACGGCCGGACCCCGACGTACGACACGGCGTCCGGAGCCGCCCCGGCGACCCTCCCCGCGGACGCTGGGATCTGGGTCGCCTCGACGACCGGCACCGGGCCCCGGACCCTCACCTGGGACGTCGAGTCGGGTGAGTGGACCATCGTGGTGATGAACGCCGACGGCAGTGCCCCGGTGACCGCCGTCGCAGCCGTCGGGGCGACCGTTCCGGCGCTGGGCACCGCGATCGGTGTGCTGCTCGGCGTCGGTGGCGTACTCCTGCTGGTGGCACTCGCTCTGCTGATCGGTGGGCTGCTGTCGGCGAGCCGGGCGGAGCCCGCTAGCGATAGGCAGCCTGTCCGGTCAGCGCCTGGCCGATGATCAGCTGGTGCACCTCGCTGGTGCCCTCGTAGGTGAGCACCGACTCGAGGTTGTTGGCGTGGCGCATGATCGGGAACTCCAGCGTGATGCCGGCGGCGCCGAGGATGGTGCGGCACTCCCGCGCGATCGCGATCGCCTCGCGGACGTTGTTGAGCTTGCCGAGCGAGATCTGCTCCGGCCGTAGCAGTCCCTCGTCCTTGAGCCGGCCGAGCTGGACGGCGAGCAGCATGCCCTTGCCGAGCTCGAGGGTCATGTCGGCGAGCTTGGTCTGGGTGATCTGGTACGCCGAGAGCGGCTTGTCGAAGATGTCGCGGCCGGCCGCGTAGTCGATCGCCGTCTCGAGGCAGTCGCGGGCAGCACCCAGCGCGCCGAAGACGATGCCGAAGCGGGCCTCGTTGAGGCAGGAGAGCGGACCCCTCAGGCCCCTGACCTCCGGGAAGGCGGCGGAGGCGGGGAGGCGTACGTCGTCGAGCACCAGCTCGCTGGTCACCGAAGCACGCAGCGAGAGCTTGTGCTTGATCGCGGGCGCGGAGAAACCGGGGGTGTCGGTGGGGACGACGAAGCCGCGGACGCCCTTGCCGTCGTCGCCCTCGTCGGTCTGGGCCCAGACCACGGCGACGTCGGCGACGGAGCCGTTGGTGATCCACATCTTGTTGCCGGTCAGGATCCAGTCGCCGCCGGCGTCGCGGCGGGCGCGGGTGCGCATGCCGGCGGGGTTGGAGCCGAAGTCGGGCTCGGTGAGCCCGAAGCAGCCGATCGCCTCCCCGGCGGCCATCCGCGGCAGCCACTCCTGCTTCTGCTCCTCGCTGCCCCACTTCCAGATGGCGTACATCGCCAGGGAGCCCTGGACCGAGACCAGCGAGCGCAGCCCGGAGTCTCCGGCCTCGAGCTCGAGACAGGCCAGGCCGTACGCCGTCGCGGAGGTCCCGGCGCAGCCGTAGCCCTCCAGGTGCATGCCGAGGACGCCGAGGCTGCCGAGCTCCTTGGCCAGCTCCTTGGCGGGGATCTGGCCGGTCTCGTACCAGTCGGCGACATGGGGTTTCACCGATTTGTCGACATAGGCGCGGACGGTGTCGCGGATGGCACGGTCCTCCTCGGTGAGGAGGTGGTCGATCGAGAACAGGTCGAACGGGGTCTGGGCCATGACAGGCCCTCCTTTCGGGGTCAGACGAACGCGTTGATGCCGGTCTCGGCGCGGCCGATGAGGAGCTTCTGGATCTGGCTGGTGCCCTCGTAGAGGGTCATGACGCGGGCGTCGCGCATGTATTTCTGGACGGGGTACTCGTCGACGTACCCGTAGCCGCCGAAGGCCTGGATCGCCAGGTTCGCCGCCTTGACCGCGGCCTCGGAGGCGAACAGCTTGGCCTTGCAGGCCTCGGTGCCGAAGGGTTCGCCGGCCTCGATGAGCGCGGCGGCACGCCAGGTGAGCAGCCGCGCGGCATCGGCGTCGACCGAGATCTCCGCGATCATGTCCTGGATCAGCTGGTAGGAGGCGATCGGCTTGCCGAACTGGCGGCGCTGGGTCGTGTAGTCGACCACCGCCTCCAGGCAGCCCTGGATGATCCCGGTGCAGCCGGCGCCGACCGAGACCCGGCCCTTGTCGAGCGAGGTCATCGCGAACTTGAAGCCGTCCCCCTCGGCACCGACGATCGCGTCCGCCGGGACGCGTACGTCGTCGAAGCTCAGCTCGGCGGTCGCCTGGCCGCGCAGGCCGAGCTTGCCGTGGATCTCGGTGCGCCCGAAGCCGGGAGCGTCGGTGGGCACGAGGAACGCCGAGATGCCCCGGGCGCCTTCGCCTCCGGTGCGGGCGAAGACCATGCACACGTCTGCCCAGGTGCCGTTGGTGATGAAGATCTTCGACCCGTTGATGACCCAGTCGCTGCCGTCGCGTACGGCCCGGGTCTTCAGGCCCGAGGGGTCGGAGCCGTTGTCGGGCTCGGTGAGACCGAAGCAGCCCAGCTGGGCGCCGGTCGCGATGCCCGGGAGCCACTGCTGCTTCTGCTCCTCCGAGCCGTGGTCGAGCAGGACCTTGCCGAAGAGCCCCATCGAGACCGACACGATGCCGCGGATCGAGGAGTCGGCGCGGCCGAGCTCCTCCATGCCGAGGCAGTAGGTGATGTAGTCGCCGCCGACGCCGCCGTACTCCTCCGGGATGGTGAGGCCGAAGAAGCCGAGCTCGCCGAGCTTGGGGACGATCGCGAGGTCGACGGCCTCGCGGCGGTCCCACTCGGCGCGGTACGGCACGACCTCCTTGTCGAGGAAGTCCCGCGCCATCTTCTTGAACGCCAGCTGCTCCTCGGTGAGCGTGAGATCCATCAGTCCTGTCCCTTCAGGTCGGCGGTGCCGGTGCGGTTGCCCGCCTCGTCGTAGGTGTAGAAGCCGCGGCCGCTCTTGCGGCCGAGGTGGCCCTGATCGACCAGCCGGGTGACGGTCGCGGAGGGTGCGTCGGCCGGGTCGCCGGTCTCCTCGAAGCGGGCGCTCTTGGTGGCCGATGTCGATGCCGGTGAGGTCCATCAGCTCGAAGGGTCCCATCGGGTAGCCCAGCGCGGTCCGCGCGGCGGTGTCGATGGCCTCGACCCCGGCGTAGCCGCCCTCGAGGAGGCCGATCGCCTCGTCGCGTACGGCCCCGAGGAGACGGTTGGCGACGAAGCCCGGGATCTCGTCGTCGAGCACCACCGGGGTCTTGCCGAGACGTTTCACGAACTCCAGCGCTTCCTCGACGGTGACGTCCGCGGTCTGCGGCCCGCGCACCACCTCCACGCACGCCATCACCAGGGCGGGGTTGAAGAAGTGCAGGTTGAGGAACCGGTCCGCGCGGGCGGTCGCGGAGGCCATCGAGGACGGTACGAAGCTGGAGGAGTTGCTGGCCAGCAGCGTCCGCGCGGGGCAGAGCCCGTCCAGCCGCGCGAAGAATGCCCGCTTGAGCGGGAGCCGCTCCACGATCGCCTCGATCACCAGGTCGACGTCGGCGGTCTCCTCGGTCAGGTCCGTGGTGAGGGCCAGGCGGCCGAGGGCAGCCTCGACCTCCTCGGCGGGCCGGCGGCCCTTGGCGACCTGGCGGTCGAGCCGCGTGCGCAGATCGACAAGTGCACGGTCGAGCGCGCCCCGGTCGATGTCGTAGAGGGTGACCTCGCACCCGGCGAGCGCGGCGACCATCGCGATCTGCGATCCCATGGCCCCGGAGCCCGCGACGAGAACCTTCTCGATCATCGTCCGCTCCACTCCGGCGCCCGCTTGGCCAGGAAGGCCTCCGCTCCCTCACGCTTGTCGTCGGTCGTGTAGAGCAGCGACTGGGCCAGCTGCTCCACGACGAGTCCGGTACGCCGGTCGGCATCCATCCCGGTGCGGATGACCGTCTTCGCCAGCCGGACCGCCAGCGGCCCCTTGGCCAGGATGGACCGCGCCACCTCGTGTGCCGTCGGGAGCAGTGCGCCGGGCTCGGTGACACGCGTGACCAGGCCCGCGGCGAGCGCGTCCTGCGCGCCGAGCATGTCGCCGGTCAGGATCAGGTCGATCGCGCGGCCGACGCCGACGAGCCGGGCGAGCCGCTGCGTGCCGCCGGCACCGGGCAGGACCGACAGGTTGGTCTCGGGGAGGCCGAACCGCGCGGTGTCGGCCGCGATCCGGATGTCGCACGCCATCGCGAGCTCGCAGCCTCCGCCGAGGGCGTACCCGTTGACCGCGGCGATGGTGGGCTTCTCGTACGTCTCGACCTCGTCGTAGAGCCGCTGCATCGAGGACGCCAGGCCGGTGTGCAGGTCGTAGCTCTGCAGTTGGCCGATGTCCGCACCCGCGGCGAAGGCCTTCTCCCCGGCGCCGGTCAGCACCACGGCGCCGACGGTGTCGTCGTTGCGACAGGCGTCGAGGGCGGCGCGCAGGTCGGTCTGGACCTGGGCGTTGATCGCGTTGCGGACCTCGGGCCGGTTGAGCGTGATCACCGCGACGCGGTCGCTGACCTCGACGAGGAGGGTCTCGTAGGTCGTCATGGGGTCTCCAGGAGTAGTGAGATGCCCTGGCCGACGCCGATGCACATGGTGGCGACGGCGCGGCGGGCGCTGCGTACGGACAGCTCGATGGCGGCGGTGAGGGCGAGCCGGCCACCGCTGGCGCCGAGCGGGTGGCCGAGCGCGATCGCGCCGCCGTTGGGGTTGACGTGGTCGGCGTCGTCGGGGAGCCCGAGCTCGCGGGTCACCGCGAGCGCCTGCGCGGCGAAGGCCTCGTTGAGCTCGATCACGTCGACGTCGCCGAGCGTGAGCCCGGCACGGTCGAGGAGTTTGCGGGTGGCCGGGACCGGGCCGATACCCATGATCCGGGGCGGTACGCCGGCGACGGCCGCTCCGCTCACCCGGGCCAGCGGGGTGAGACCGTAGGTGGAGACGGCCCGCTCGGAGGCCAGCAGCACCACGGCGGCCCCGTCGTTGACGCCCGAGGAGTTTCCCGCGGTGATCGAACCGTTCTCGACGATCGGCCGCAACGCGCCGAGCTTCTCGAAGGTCGTCGAGCGCGGGTGCTCGTCGGCGTCGACGATGACCGGGTCGCCGCTGCCGCGAATAGGCACCGGGACCGGGGTGATCTCTCGTGCCAGCCGTCCGTCTGCGATCGCCTTCGCGGCCCGCTCCTGGGAACGGAGCGCGAACGCGTCCTGGTCGTCCCGGCTGATCTCGCGCTCGGTGGCGAGGTTCTGAGCGGTCTGCGGCATCGCCTCGGTGCCGTAGGCGGCCGCCATGGCGGTGTTCACGAACCGCCACCCGATGGTGGTGTCGTGCACGTCGTTGCTGCGTGACCACGCTCCGGCGGCCTTCGGCATCACCCACGGGGCCCGGGTCATCGACTCCACCCCGCCGGCGACCACCAGATCGGCGTCGCCGGCCCGGATCATCCGGGCGCCCTGCGCGACCGAGTCCAGGCCCGAACCGCACAACCGGTTGACCGTGCCTCCCGGCACGTCGACCGGGAGGCCGGCGAGCAGCCCGGCCATCCGGGCGACGTTGCGGTTGTCCTCGCCGGCCTGGTTGGCGCAACCGAGGAGCACGTCGTCCAGGCGTGCCCAGTCGACCGTGGCGTACCGGTCGACCAGATGGCCGATCACATGGGCGGCTAGGTCGTCCGGCCGGACCGCGGCCAGCGCGCCGGCGTACCGCCCGAAGGGAGTACGCAGCCCGTCGACCAGATAGGCGGTGCTCATCCCGCACCACCCGTGTCGTCGGAGACCTGCTCGCGCAGCTGGAACTTCTGGATCTTGCCGCTCGGGGTCTTGGGGAAGTCGTCGAGCACGACCAGCTTCTCGGGCCAGTACTGCTTGGCCACGCCCTTCTCGGCGAGGAACGCCTGCATCTTCTCCATCCCGAAGCCGTTGTGCCCGTTGCCGAGGACGACACAGGCGCACGCCCGCTCCTGAAGCCGCGGGTCGGGGATCGCGACGACGGCGACCGCGTCGATGTCCGGGTGCTCGTAGAGGACGTTCTCGATGTAGGCGACCGGGATGTTCTCCCCGCCCCGGATGATCACGTCCTTGGTGCGGCCCGAGATCCGGAGGTAGCCGTCGGGGTCGACGTAGGCCAGGTCGCCGGTGTCGAACCAGTCGCCCCGGTCGTCGGCCGCCGGTCGCAGCTGCTCGCGGATGAGCTCGAGCCGCTCGGCGTACCCCACGAAGAGGAAGGGTCCGCGGACCTGCAGGGCACCCTCCTCGCCGGCCGGCAGCTCCTCACCGGAGGTCACGTCGACGACCCGGATCTCCATCCCGGGCCACGGGAAGCCGTCGGTCTCGACGATCTTCTCCTCGGGGTCACCCGGGATGCCGATGGTGACCAGGCCCTCCTCGGACTGACCCCAACCGCCGACCACGACCAGGCCGGGCAGCTTCTGCTTGGCCTCACGGACCATCGCGCGCGGGATCGGAGCGCCCATGCAGCAGAAGCGCTCCAGCGAGCCGGTGTCGTGATCTGCCAGGTTGGCCGCGGTGATCAGGTCGTGCAGGAACGGCGTCGCGGCCGAGGTGTAGCTGATCCGGTGCTTCTCGATCAGCTCGACGAAGGCCTGCGGGTCCCAGACGTCCTGCAGGACGCAGGTCGCGCCGTTCTGCACGTTGAGCCGGGCGCCGTACAGGAAGCCGGTCAGGTGGGCCAGGGTCGAGGCCATGTGGAGCACGCTGTCGGCGGTGATGCCGAGCCGCTCCGGCAGCGGGTCGTTGGCCGCCACCATGGTGTTGTGCGTGTGCATCACGCCCTTCGGTTCCCCGGTGGTGCCCGAGGTGAAGATCAGCAGCGTGACGTCGTTGGGGTCGGGTCGCAGCTCGTCGAGGACCCGCGGATCCTGGTCGTCGCCCGCTGCCGCCAGGTCGGTCCAGGACCGCTCGCCGACCACGACCACCTCGGGATCGAAGTCCCACTCGCCGCGCAGCCGCTCGATCATCTCGGGATAGCGGAATCCGCGGAACTCGGTGGGAACCACGATCAGCTTCGACTTCGCCAGGCCGACCATGAAGCCGACCTCGCGCTCCCGGTAGATCGGGATCAGCGGGTTGCTGACCGCGCCGACCCGGGTCGCGGCGTAGTGGACCACGATCCACTCGATCCAGTTGGGCAGCTGGAAGGAGACGACGTCGCCCGGGCCGATGCCCTTGGCGTGCAGGCCCAGCGCCACCCGGTCGACCTCGGCCTCGAGCTCGGCGAAGGTGACCTGACGGCGGCTGTCGACGAAGGCGACCTTCTCCGGGGTGGCGGCGGCCGCCTCGGAGAGGAAGTCGGTGATGACCTTGTCGCGCCAGTGCCCGGCGCGGGTCTCCCGAGCGATGCGCTCGGGCGACAGAAGTGTCTCGAACATTCCAGTTCCCGTTCCTGAGCCGGGGTCAGCTCATGGTGAGGCCGCCGCTGACGCTGACGGTCTGGCCGGTGATGAAGGAGGCCTCGTCGGAGGCGAGGAAGGCGATCGCGTTGGCGAGGTCCTCGGGCTGGCCGAGGCGGCGCAGCGGGATCGCCTTCTGCAGCGCCTCGCGCAGCTTGTCGCCGCCCATCGAGGCGAACAGGGCGGTGTCGGTCGGTCCCGGGCACACGCAGTTCACGTTGACCTTGGCGCGGGCCATCTCGCGGGCCATCGCCTTGGTGAACGCGATGACGCCGCCCTTGGCGGCCGAGTAGACGGCCTCGCCGGAGGAGCCGACCCGGCCGGCGTCGGAGCCGAGGTTGACCACCTTTCCGAAACCCTGCTCCGCCATGATCGGCAGCACCTTCTTGGAGGTGTTGAGCACGCCGTAGAGGTTGATCTGGATGATCCGGTCCCAGGTCTCCGGCTCGGAGTCCACGAACGGCTCGCCCTTGTCCCAGCCCGCGTTGTTCACGAGTACGTCGATCCGACCGAGCTCGGCGAGGACCTGGTCCACCATCGCGTCCACCGAGTCGCGGTCGGTGACGTCGGTGCGGATGCCGATGGCACCGTTCCCGAGGGCCGACGCGGTCTGCTTCGCGGTCTCCTCGTTGATGTCGGTGACGACGACCGTCGCCCCCTCCGCACTGAGCTTGGCGGCGACGCCGGCGCCGATGCCCTGCCCGGCGCCGGTGACGATCGCGATCTTGTTGTCGAGCTTTCCCATGGTGCTGTCCCTTCGAGTGCGGGCTCAGGGCGCGTACGCGCGGCCGAGCAGGTTGCGGGAGATGACGAGCTTGGAGACCTGGGCGGTGCCGTCACCGATCTCCAGGCCGATGACGTCGCGCAGGCGCTGGCCGACCTTGTGCTCGGTCGAGTAGCCGATGTGTCCGAGGGTCAGCAGGCACTGGTGGATGACGTCGGTCGCGAGCTTGGGAGCCCAGAACTTCGCCATCGCGGCCTCGGCGCTGTGGTCGAGGTCGTTGTCCTTGCGCCAGAGCGCCTCGTAGCAGACGTGACGGGCCCCTGCGACGTACGTCGCCTGCTCGGCGAGCGGGAACGAGACGCCCTGGAAGGTGCCGATCGGCTTGCCGAACGCGACCCGGTCGCGTGACCACTGCAGCGCCTCGTCGAGGCTCTGCTGGGCGGCGCCCAGGCAGAGCAGCCCGATGATCGCCCGCGAGTAGTCGAAGCCCTGCATGACGGAGACGAACCCGCCGCCCTCCTCGCCGATCATGTCGGCGCGGGTGACCCGGACCCCGTCGAAGTGGATGGACGCTCGGCCGATGGCGCGGCTGCCGAGATCGTCGAACGCGGTCCGGGAGATGCCGGGGTCGGACATGTCGACCCAGAAGGCGCTGACCCCACGGGCACCATCTCCTCCGGTGCGCGCCAGCACCACGGCGCCGTCGGCGGCCATGCCCAGCGTGATCGAGGTCTTCTCGCCGTTGAGCACCCAGGCATCGGGCCCGTCAGGAACGGCCTTGAGCCCGAGACTGGCTGCGTCCGTACCGGCCCCCGGCTCGGTGATCATGATGCAGGGCACGCTCTCGCCGGACGCGATGCCCGGCAGCCACGCCTGCTTCTGCTCCTCGGTGCAGTTGCGCACCAGGATGTCGCTGATCAGCGCGGTGTTGATGATCAGGTAGCCGGCGTTGAAGTCGGCCCTGCCGACCTCCTCCGCGGCGATGCCCGCGATGACCGCGGTGGCGTCCTGGCCGCCGTACTCCTCCGGGATCCGCAGGCTGGTCAGACCCATCTGCGCCATGTCCAGGGCCTGCTGACGACGGAAGACCGCCGCCTTGTCATCGTCTTGATAGTGCGGCGCGAGGACCTTCTCGGCCCACCGGTGCACCTCGACACGGAAGGCTTCTTCGTCCTCGTCGAACCCGTAGTGCATGGTCTCTTCCTTCGCTCGCGGTGGCGGCTCAGTGCCAGTTGACGTGCGGGGCGAAGTCGGGCGTGCGCTTCTCGGCGAACGCGGTCGCTCCCTCCATGCCCTCGGGCGAGACGCCGAAGATGTCGAGGGCGCTCATCGCCAGGTTCGACAGCCCGGCCTGGTGGTCGGTGTCGGCGTTGAAGGACTGCTTGAGGAAGCGGATCGCGGTCGGGCTGAGCGCCGAGACCTCCTCGCACCAGGACTTCGCCTCCTTCAGCAGCTCGTCGGCCGGGACGACCTTGTTGACCAGCCCCATGTCGAGGGCCTCCTGCGCGGAGTACTGCCGGCAGAAGAACCAGATCTCGCGGGCCTTCTTCTCGCCCACGACGCGGGAGAGGTACGCCGACCCGAACCCGGCGTCGAAGGAGCCGACGCGGGGGCCGGCCTGGCCGAAGCGCGCGGTCTCGCTGGCAATCGAGACGTCGGCGAGCACCTGCAGGACGTGGCCGCCGCCGATCGCGATGCCGTTGACCGCGGCGATGACCGGCTTGGGGATGTCGCGCATCAGCTTGTGGAGCTCCCCGATCCGGAAGCGGCCCAGCTCGGCGGGACCGTAGTCGCCGGTCTCGGCGCGCTGCTTGACGTCGCCGCCGGTGCAGAAGGCTTTCTCGCCCGAACCGGTCAGCACGACGGCTCGTACGTTCTCGTCTGACCAGGCCGCGTTGAAGGCGGCGATGAGCTCGTCGACCGTCTTCGCGCGGAACGCGTTGTAGCGGGCCGGCCGGTTGATCGTGATGATCCCGGCCGCGCCGTCGACCTCGTAGGTGATGTCCTCGAACTGGCTCACGACTGCCTCCACAGCAAAGAATGAATATTCGTTCAGTGGGAGTGAACGTATATTCATTTCCTGAGATGGTCAACGTCTCGCGAGGAGTTTTTGCCCTAGGATGAATCTCGATTCACCTCAGGAGGAGACCCATGTCAGAGCCCGCCACATCGATCAAGCCGCACGACGCCGCCCGGCAGGCGCTGGTCGAGCACCGCTCCCGCCAGCTGCTCGACGCGGCGGCTCGACTCATGGAGCGCGACGGCTCCGAGGCGGTCTCGATGCAGGCACTGGCGGCCGAGGCGGGCGTGAGTGTCGGCCTGATCTACCGCTACTTCGGCAGCAAGGACGACGTTCTCCTCGCCGTCATCACCGACGTGCTCGATGCCTTCTCGACCACGGTCCCGGCGGCGGTCGAGGAGGCGGGCGAGGATCCCGTACGCCGCCTGGCGGCCGCCTTCGCGGCCTACTGCCGCGTCATCGACTCCCATCGTCACGCCGCGTTGCTGACCTACCGCGAGTCCAAGTCGCTCGACGAGGCCGGGCGCGACCGGATCAAGCGCCTTGAGGTCGAGACCAGCGAGCCGCTGCGCGCCGCGGTGCGTGACGGGGTCGGGGCCGGGAAGCTGGTCGCCGCCGACCCGGACCTGGTCGCCTACAACCTGCTGCTGCTCGCGCACGCATGGGCGCTCAAGCACTGGTACTTCGAGCAGACCAGGACCCTCGACTCCTACATCCGCGACCAGCTCGCCCTCGCTCTACGGGCGATCCTGGCGGACGGCCTCGGCGACGCGTACGCCGATCTTCTCTCCGTCGGTCGCTGAGCCTGCCCGGGTCTGCATGGTCGCCGACCTACGGTGGATGACGTACGCGTCGAGAAGGAGACCGCATGTCGACCATCGCCGAACAGATCGTGTCCACCTTGTCCGCCAGCGGTGTCCGCCGCGTCTACGGGATCCCGGGTGACTCCCTCAACGGGTTCACCGACGCGCTCCGCAAGAACGGGGACATCAGCTGGATCCACGTACGGCACGAGGAGGCTGCCGCGTTCGCCGCTGCCGCCGACGCGGCCACCACGGGTGACCTCGCGGTGGTCGCCGGGAGCTGTGGACCTGGCAACCTGCACCTGATCAACGGGCTCTTCGACGCCAACCGCTCGCGGGTGCCGGTGCTCGCGATCGCCGCCCACATCCCGACCGCCGAGATCGGCACCGGCTACTTCCAGGAGACGCATCCGCAGGAGCTGTTCCGGGAGTGCTCGGTCTACACCGAGTACGTCGCCCAGCCGAGCCAGATGCCGCACGTGCTCGAGATCGCGATGCGTACGGCGGTCGAGAAGCAGGGGGTGGCGGTGCTGGTGATCCCCGGCGACGTCGCGCTGGCCGAGTCCGTGGTCGAGCGGACCGTCGAGATCCGTCCGACGCGCTCCCGCGTCATCCCCGAGGAGGACGCGATCAGGCGGGCGGCCGACCTGCTGAACGCGGGTGAGCGCGTCACCATCCTCGCCGGCGCCGGCTGTGCCGGCGCGCACGACGAGGTGGTGGCCCTGGCCGAGACGCTCGGTGCCCCGGTGGTGCACGCGCTTCGCGGGAAGGAGTTCCTGGAGTACGACAACCCCTACGACGTCGGGATGACCGGCCTGCTGGGCTTCGCCTCCGGCTATCGCGCGATGGAGCGGGCCGACACGCTGCTGATGCTCGGCACCGACTTCCCCTATCGACAGTTCTTCCCGAAGCGCGCGAAGACCATCCAGGTCGACGTACGCGGCGAGCAGCTCGGTCGTCGCCACCCGATCGAGCTCGGGTTGGTGGGGACGGTCAAGGACACGGCCTCGGCGTTGCTGCCGCTGCTCGACCGCAGTGATGACCGGCGGCACCTGGACGACTCCCTGGACCACTACCGCCGCACCCGGACCAAGCTCGACGAGCTTGCCACCCCGTCGAAGTCGAAGGCGCCGATCCATCCGCAGTACCTCGCTCGGCTGGTCGACCAGAGCGCCGCCGCCGACGCCGTCTTCATCCCCGACGTCGGGTCGCCGGTCGTCTGGGCGGCGCGCTATCTGACCATGAACGGCCGACGCCGGCTGATCGGCTCCTTCGCCCACGGCTCGATGGCCAACGCGCTGTCGCAGGCGGTCGGCGCCCAGGTCGCCCACCCGGGCCGGCAGATCGTCGCGCTCGCCGGTGACGGCGGGCTCACCATGCTGCTCGGCGAGCTGGTCACCCTCATCCAGAACCGGCTCCCGGTCAAGCTCGTCGTGTTCAACAACTCCTCGTTGAACTTCGTCGAGCTCGAGATGAAGGCTGCCGGCTTCGTCACCTACGGCACCGACCTGGTGAACCCGAACTTCGCCGACGTCGCCAACGCGATGGGCATCTACGCGCGTCGCGTCGAACGCTCCGAAGATCTCCCGGACGCGGTCGCCGACGTCCTCGGCCACAACGGCCCCGCGCTCCTCGATGTCGTCACCGAGCGCCAGGAGCTCTCCATCCCGCCCAACATCACCGCCGAGCAGCTCAAGGGCTTCACCCTCTACGCCCTGCGGTCGGTCATGTCCGGCCGAGGTGATGAGCTGATCGACCTCAGCAAGGCCAACCTCCGCCAGCTGTTCTGACGCCTAGCGGTCGCGTCCCGCGGTCTCGAGCAGGCGGAGCCAGATCTCGCTGATGGTGGGGTAGGCGGGGACCGCGTGCCAGAGGCGGTCCAGCGGGACCTCGCCGACGATCGCGATGGTGGCGGCGTGCAGGAGCTCGGAGATGTCCGGTCCGACCGCGGTGAAGCCGACCAGGATCTTGCGCTCCTCGTCGATGATCATCCGCGCCTGGCCGCGGTAGCCGTCCGCGTGCAGCGATGCGCCCGAGACCGAGCCGAGGTCGTAGTCGACGACGCCGACCTCGATGCCGGCCGCCTCGGCCGACTCGGCGGAGTGTCCGACGGCGACGACCTCGGGGTCGGTGAAGATCACCTGGGTGGTGGCGCGCTCGTCGGCGGTGGCGGCGTGACGCCCCCAGGTGCTCAGGTCGGGCTCCTCGCCGCGAGCACGTGCCGCGATCTGGTCGCCCAGCGCACGGGCCTGGTATTTCCCGTGGTGGGTCAGCAGCGCCCGATGGTTGACGTCACCAGCGGCATAGAGCCAGCCGTCCTCGAGCTGCCCGCTGTCGTCGACCACGGCCAGGGCGTCGTCGACCTTCAGCCAGCTGCCGGGCTCGAGACCGACGTGCTCGAGCCCGAGGTCCTTGGTGTTGGGGACCCGACCGGTGGCCACGAGGACCTCGTCCGCGGTCACCTCGGTGCCGTCGGAGAGAGTCACCCGCACGTCGCCGCCGTCATCACGCCGGGCCTCGGTCGCGCCGGCGTCCAGGTGGAGCGTGACCCCGTACGTCCGGAGCGCATCGGCCACCTGCTCACCCGCGAACTGCTCGACGCTCGGCAGCAGCCGGGTGCGCGAGATGAGAGTCACCTGCGACCCGAGGGCGCTGAAGGCGGTCGCCATCTCGGCGCCGACGACTCCGCCGCCGATGATCGCCAGGCGACCGGGCACGGACGTGGCGCCGGCGGCCTCCCGGTTGGTCCACGGGCCGGCCTCCTCCAGGCCGGGGATCGGCGGGATGAGGGAGGAGCTGCCCGTGGAGACGACCACGGCGTGGCGTGCCTCGAGATTCGTGGTCGTGCCGTCCTCAGCGGTGACCGTGACCGAACGGGTGCCGGTGATGCGCCCGTGTCCGCGGACCAGGGTGATCCCGGCGCCGGTCAGCCAGTCGACCTGGCCCGAGTCGTTCCAGTCGGAGGCGAAGGAGTTGCGCCGAGCGAACACGGCGGCGGGGTCGAGGGTGCCGGTGACCGCCTTGCCGGCAGCAGGAAGGGCCCGGGCGGCCCGCAGGGCCGCCGCGTCGCGGAGCAGCGCCTTCGTGGGCATGCAGGCCCAGTAGGAGCACTCGCCGCCGACGAGCTCGCTCTCGACGATGGCCGCGGTCAGGCCGCCCTGCACGACGCGGTCGGCGACGTTCTCGCCGGTCGGTCCGGCGCCGATGATGATGACGTCGACGGTCAGGTCTTGGCTGGAGCTCGTCATGTCAGTCGACCTTACCCGCGCGCCGGCTCAGCCGGAGGGCAGAGATCAGGAAGAAGATGCCGCCGAGCGTCGCGTAGCCCGCGAGGCCGGTGAGCGACGCCTTCGGGCCGGCGGCCATCAGGATGAAGCCGGTTCCGGCGAAGGTCGAGATCCCGCCGCTGAGGATCATCGCCCACTGACCACCGAGTCGGTAGCGGCGTACCGCGACGAAGAGCTGCACCAGGCCCGCGGTGATCGCCCAGGCGCCCCACACCCGCAGGATCCCCGGGATCCCGGAGGTGGCGGCGACGGCGACGCCGACAGCGGTGAGCAGGCTGAGCGCCATGTTGACGTAGAGCAGGACGCGCGGGCCGTCGGCGCCCGAGGTGCGGTGGTCGACCACCGCGGCCGCCACGTCGAACAGCGGGTAGATCACCAGCAGCGCGATGCTCGCGGCGTTGAGCGTCGTCGCGGTGAGTGCGACCAGGACGGCCCAGACGATCGCGAACCCGAAGCGGAAGAAGTAGAGCTTCGGCAGTGCGTGGGTCGGGGTGCTCAGTGTGCCGGAGTGACCGGTCTCGACGGAGGTGGACATCGGATCCCTTTCTCGGATCAAGCTGGGAGACAGAACGATCGTTCTACCTGAGTCGAGAGTCTGCACCAGCCGATCGACAAATGCAAGACCGATCGTTCTGTCTGCTACCGTCGAGACAACGTAGAACGAGAGGAATGGCGGATGTCTGAGGCCCGGGATCGACTGCTCACCACGGCGAGCCGGCTCTTCTACACCGAGGGTCTGCACTCGGTCGGAGTCGATCGCGTGATCGCCGAGGCGCAGGTCACGCGGGCAACGCTCTATCGGCACTTCCGGAGCAAGGACGACCTCGTCGTGGCGTACCTGACGCAGGCCGACGAGGCGATCCGGGCGCGCGTGGACGCCGCCCGGTCAGAGGTCGAGGACCCCGACGACCTCATCCGGACCGTCGGCCGGTCGATCGCCGCGGACATCCAGAGCGAGGGATTCCGGGGTTGCGCGTTCCTCAACGCCGCGGCCGAGTATCCGGACCCGGCGCACGTGGTCCATCAGGCGGTGCTCGAGCACCGGCAGTGGTTCCTGGCCACGATGACCGAGCTCTTCGCGGCCACCGGGAAGCCTGATTCGGAGTTCGCCGGCCGCCACTTCGTCATGCTGCGAGACGGTGCGATGGCGGCCGGCTGTCTGACCGATCCGGCCCCGGTGGGCGAGACGTTCCTGCGAGGGCTCGAAGGACTTCTCACCTACCGGAGCAGCCTGGGGTCAGCGCTCAGCTGACGCCGTTGTCGGCGAGGAACTCCTTGGCGACGGTGGCCGGGTCGGCCTTGTCGACCTGGACCTTGGCCAGTGCCTCGGTGAGGTTGGCGGTGGTCAGCGCCTCGGAGACCGCGTTAAGCGCCGTCTCGGCGTCGCTGCTGAGCGCGTCGGAGCGGATCAGCGGGACGACGTTCTGGGAGAGGAAGAGGTTCTTCGGGTCCTCCAGGACGACCCATCCGCTGGTCGGGATCTGGGAGTCGGTGGAGAAGACGTTGGCGACGTCGATGTCGCCCTTCTCCAGCGCGCCCTTGACCAGCGGGCCGCCGGCGTCGAGCGGCTTGAACTCCTTGAAGGTGACCCCGTAGACGTCCGTCAGGCCGACGACGCCCTGGTGGCGCTCCTTGAACTCCGGGCCGGCGCCCAGCGAGAGGTCCTTCGCGACCGGCGCGAGGTCCTCGATGCTGGTCAGCGAGTACTTCGAGGCCGTCTCCTTGGTGACGGTGAGGGTGTCCTTGTCCTCGGCCTCGGACTGCGGCAGGGTCTCGGTTCCCTCCGGCAGGACGTCCTGGAGCGCCTCGTAGACGTCCTCGGGGGCGGAGATGTCGTCGGGCACGCCGTCGGGCTTCAGGTAGGCCAGCAGCGCTCCGTTGTACTCCGGCAGCAGGTCGATGTCGCCGCTCTTGAAGGCCTCCATGTAGACCTCGCGGGACCCGATGTTGGGCTTGGTCTCGACCTTGACGCCCTCGGCCTCGAGAGCCTGGGCGTACATCTCCATGAGCAGCTCGCTCTCGGGGAAGTTGGCCGAGCCGACGACGATCGTGCCGCCGCCCGAGTCGGAGTCCGATCCGGAGTCGAGCGGGTCACCGCCGCAGGCGGTCAGGGTGCCTGCCACGGCGAGCGTCGCGAACAGGTACGCGGTGGTGCGGATTCGGCGGGACATTGAGATACCTCTCGGTTGCTGGATGGGTCAGCCGGCGGGTTCGGGTTGCGGTTCGGGGCGGGCGATGGTCGGACGGTCTCGGGCGCCGCGGCCGTCGACGCCGGGCGAGACGAGGAGCCGCTGCGCACCGGCGAGTGCCAGGTCGATCACCACCGCGAGCACCGCGATCACGATCGCGCCGGCGACCACCTGGTCGTACTGGAGCGTCGCCAGCCCGTCGAAGAGATAGCGACCGAGGCCGCCGAGACCGACGTACGCGGCGATGGTCGCGGTCGAGACCACCTGGAGCGACGCGTTGCGCAGGCCGCCGATGATGATCGGCAGCGCGATCGGGACCTCGACGCGCCAGGCGATCTGGGCCTCGGTCATGCCGACACCTCGCGCCGCGTCGACGGTCTCGTCGGCGACGGACTGGATGCCGGCGTACGTCGTGGCGAGGATGGGTGGGATGGCGAGCACGACCAGCGCGATCGTCACCGGGACCAGGCCGATCCCGACCAGGCCGAGCGCGAGCATGAGCACGCCGAGGGTCGGCAGCGCGCGGCCGGCGTTGCCGAGGTTGATGGCGACGAGCGCGCCGCGGCCGGTGTGGCCGATCAGCAGGCCGATCGGGAACGCGATCACTGCGGCGATGGTCAGGGCGAGAATCGTGTAGCCGAGGTGCTCGAGGATGCGCTGGGGGAATCCGTCGGGGCTGGTCAGCGACCAGTTGGCGGCGTCGAGCAGATAGTCGAGACTCATCGGGCACCCGCTCGCGCCCATGGGGTGATCCCGCGCTGGAAGGCGACGATGAGGAGGTCGGCGACGACCGCGAGGGCGACCGAGAGGACCAGCCCGATGATGATCGGCGGCAGGTAGAAGCCGAGCTGGAACCCTCGGGTGAAGAGCTGCCCGAGGCCGCCGATGCCGATCAGGGCCGCGATGCTGACCATGCTCACGTTGGCCACCGTCGCCACCCGCAGACCCGTCAGGATCACCGGCATCGCCAGCGGCAGCTGGACCGTGAACCAGCGGCGTAGGGGCCGATAGCCCATCGCGGTGGCGGCCTGCAGCACGGTGGTGTCGACCGCGTCGAGACCGTCGGCGGTCGTGCGGACGAGCAGGGCGAGCGAGTAGAGCGTGAGCGCGATGACCACGTTGAGCGGGTCGAGGACGCTGGTGCCGAGGATGCCCGGGAGCAGCAGGAGCAGGGCCAGCGACGGGACGGTGTAGATCACGCTGCCGGCGGCGAGCGCGATGTGGCGCGCCGGGCCGTAGCGATGGACCAGGGCGCCGAGCGGCAGCGCGAGGACGAAGGCGATCGCCACCGGCAGGAGCGCGAGCCAGATGTGCTGGACGAGCGCGGTGAGGACGTCGTCGCCGTTGGTCTGGAGGTAGCGCCAGATGTCGCTCACCCGGCCTCCTCCGTGGCCGGCGCGGACGTGGCCAGGGCCGTCAGCCGCTCCCGCTGCTGCGAACGTACGCTCCCGGCGAGGTCCTCGAGCAGGACCAGGCCGTCGGCGCGACCCTCGGCGTCGACGCGGATCGCGGCGCCGGCGGGCGAGAGGATGACCAGGTCCGTGACCGTACGCAGGTTGGCGCCGTCGCTGAAGGTGCCTTCGGTCGGGAGGAGCCCGTCGGGACCGCGCCAGCCCAGCGGTCGGCCGTCGTGGTCGACCTCGAGGGCGAGCCCGTCGACGCCGTGGTCGATGGGCGTGAGCGCGACCGAGCTCCCGTCGGCGAAGCCGAGGCCCCGGAAGCCGCGGTCGCGACCGACGAGCGAGGCGACGAAGTCGTCGGCAGGGGCGGCGAGGAGATCGGCGGGCGCGGCGAACTGGGCCAGGCGGGCGCGTTGGGCGAAGACGGCGACCTTGTCGCCGAGCCGGATCGCCTCGTCGATGTCGTGGGTGACCAGGACGATCGTCTTGCCGAGCTCGCCCTGGAGCCGGAGCAGCTCCTGCTGGAGGTCGTCGCGTACGACCGGGTCGACGGCCGAGAACGGCTCGTCCATGAGTAGCACCGGCGGGTCGGCCGCGAGCGCCCGGGCGACGCCGACGCGCTGCTGCTGTCCCCCCGAGAGCTGGGCCGGGTAGCGCTCGCCGAGGTCGGCTGCGAGCCCGACGCGCTCGAGCAGGTCGAGGGCGCTCGTGCGGGCCTCTCGACGGGAGATGCCCTGCAGGATCGGGACGGTCGCGACGTTGTCGAGGACCGTGCGGTGCGGGAAGAGCCCGGCGCCCTGGATCACGTAGCCGATGTCGCGCCGCAGCTGTGCCTCCGGGCGGCTGGTGACGTCGTCACCGTCGATCAGGATCCGGCCGGAGCTCGGCTCGATCATCCGGTTGATCATCCGCAGCGCGGTCGTCTTGCCACATCCCGACGGCCCGACGAGCACGGTGATCTGCCCGGTGTCGACCGTCAGGGAGAGGTCTTCCACCGCAACGGTGCCGTCCGGATAGCGCTTGGTCACGCCCTCGAACTCGATCACAGCCACCGCTCCTGTCTGTCGTTCTTCATCTGCGGACGCCGTTGCACAAGATCATCAGCCTGCCAGATCGGCGGACGGAACCGAAGATGTTAAACAGAAAAGGAAAGTCGGTCTCGGTGTCCGATCCTCGCCCCTCGGTGCTTGAAATGTGCCACATCTCCCCTGGCCTGTCGGTCAACCGGGGCCCGACGCCCGAGATGTCGCCACGTCCACGCTGCGGTCGCTCAGTCCTCGATCGGGCGCAGCTCGTCGGCGTAGGAGACCGAGACGCGGCGCATCACGCCGTCGTCGCTGATCGCGTACTGCCCCATCCGCCACAGCGGCGGCGAGTAGGCATGGATCGAGACCGAGCCGTCGACCGCGCCGCTCATCCGGTGGATGTGGTCGGGCCCGAAGCCGAAGCTGCCACCCGCGCCGACCTCCCGTTGCACGGGCTCGCCGCCGAACCTCGGCTGCAGCTCGAAGACCGATCCGTGGGTGACCGCGACCGCGCCCGAGGAGATGTCGTGGTCGTGCCAGCCGGTGTCGTCGACGGTGTTCCAGCACAGCAGCCATACGTCGATGTCCTTGTCGCGGTGGAGTGAGACGTAGTGGCGACCGCCGGTGTCGTGGCGCGCCAGGTGCTCCCACCGCTCGGGGTGTGCGGCGAGCTCGTCGACCCAGGCACGCAGCTCGCCGGGAGCGAGCGTACGTCCCGGCAGATCGGGAAGGTCCGCGGCGCTCAGCACCCCATCGACGGTGGGCCCGGTCACGGTCGGTTCGGTGATGGTCATCGGTGTCCTCCGGTGAGCAGATGGTGCGGGTTGACGACGAAGATCGCCCGGCTCAGGGCCTCGCCGAGGCCGTACTGATCGCCTCGGGCTCCGCCTCGGCCGTGGCCGATCGGCTCGGCGTAGGGCCGGTCCGAGCCGTTCACCAGCGGGTCGACGCCGACGACGCGGGACATCGCGTCGATCGCCTGGGTGCCGTAGGACGAGGTCTCGTAGTAGACGTGCCGGTCGATCGCGCCGAGGCTCCCGCCGCGCTGCGCGAGGCGCTCGTGGTGCAGCGGCGCGAGTCCGGCCAGCCCCACGAACGCGATCCGCAGGGTCGGCAGCAGCGACCGCCCCGCGACGTGCCAGGAGTGCCACGCGGCGCTCTGCTGGGCGACGTACGAGGTCAGGGCGGGCCACCAGCCGGGCACGTCGGTCGGTGTGCCCGGGCCGGCGGGTCCCGGGTGCACGAGGACGGGCAGGTCGGCCTGCTGGGCGGTCGCGAGCACCGGCGCGAGGGCCTCGAGCGCGGACGGGGTCGCCAGCGCGGTCGCCGGCACCTGGAGGCCGTGGACGCGGTCGTGCGCCAGGGTCTTCGCGAGGCCGTCGAGGTCCGGTTCGACGAGGGCCGGCGCGGCCCACAGCCCGTAGTCGGCGGGCAGGTCGTCGGCGAAGCCGTGCCAGGCGTCGAGCAGCCGGTGCGCCTCGGCGGGGGCGAGCGACTCGATCCCCAGCGGGCTGGAGAGCGACAGCAGGACGAGCCCGTCCTCCTGCGTCGCGCGACGGGTGAGATCGTGATCTTCCGGGTCGACGGAGTAGGGCGGCTCCCCGTCGAGGTGGAGCACCCAGCCGTCGAGGTACGGAGGCTGCCGCCGGCGGCGCAGCTCCTCGACCAACCCCGGCGGCCACAGGTGCTGGTGGACGTCGACCGTGGGCTTCATGGGCTAAGTCAATAGGTTTAGTTGTTATTAAGCAAGCCTGCCACGGTGAGGCACCATGGCGGGATGACCGACACCAACACCCAGATCCTGCTCCGCGCCCGCCCGATCGGTGAACCGACCGCCGAGGACTTCTCGATCGCCACCTCCGAGGTGCCGACGCCTGCGGACGGCGAGGTGCTGCTGCGTACGAAGTTCCTCTCGCTCGACCCCTACATGCGCGGGCGGATGAGCGATGCGCCGTCGTACGCCGAGCCGACCGCCCTGGGCGACGTGCTGCCCGGCGCCACGGTCGCCGAGGTGGTGGAGTCGCGCGATCCGTCGCGGCAGGTCGGCGACGTGGTGCTGGCGTACGGAGGCTGGCAGGCGTTCTCCGTCGCGCCGGCCAAGCACACCCGCCGCCTCGATCCGTCCCTCGCGCCGGTCTCCACCGCGCTGGGTGTGCTGGGGATGCCGGGGTTCACGGCGTACGCGGGGCTGACCCAGATCGGTCAGCCGAAGCCCGGCGAGACCGTCGTGGTGGCGGCTGCGACTGGTCCCGTCGGCGCCACGGTCGGACAGATCGCGAAGATCCTCGGTTGCCGCGCGGTCGGCATCGCCGGCGGCCCGGAGAAGGCCGCGCACCTGACCGAGCTCGGCTTCGACGCCGCCCTCGACCACCGGGCGCCCGACTTCAAGGAGCAGCTGAAGGCGGCGGTCCCGGACGGGATCGACGTCTACTTCGAGAACGTCGGCGGGCACGTGTGGAACGCCGTGCTGCCGCGGCTGAACAAGTTCGCCCGGGTGCCGGTCTGCGGGATCGTCGCGCACTACAACGACACCGCCGCTCCCGAGGGGCCCGACCGAGCGCCCGGTCTGATGCGGCACGTGCTCAACAAGTCGCTGCTGATCAGGGGTTTCATCCAGGACGAGTTCGTCCGCGATCACCAGAAGGCGTTCCTCACCGAGGCGGCCGGCTGGTTGGCCGAGGGCAAGCTGCGCTACCGCGAGGACATCACCGAGGGGCTCGAGAACGCGCCTGCCGCATTCAACCGGATGCTCCGGGGTCAGAACTTCGGCAAGACGGTGATCCAGGTCAGCTGACCCGGCTCACTCGCCGCCCGAGGACGCCGACGAGGTGTCCTCCGGCGGCGCCGCTCCGGTGTCGTCCTTGGCCGGCGCGGGAAGGTTGGGATACGCCTCGTCGTCGGGGTTGTAGAGGCTCGCCACGAACGTCTCGGCCTCGGCCACGGTGGGAATCGCGGTCTCGTATTGGGCGGTGGTGCAAGCATTCAGCACCGCGTCGTAGGTCGCGCTGTCGCTCTCCGAGGTGACACTCGGGTATACGACCGCGATGGCGTCCTTGCAGCGGCTCTCGACGGTGGCGACAGGCTCCGGCTCCTCCGTGGTCGGCGGATCCGTGGGCGTCGGAGTCGGGGTGGGCGTCGGGGTCGGCGTCGGCGACTCGGTCTCGCCACCCGACGAGTTGTCGTCGGGGTCGGAGCCGCCCGTGTTGTTGCCGGTGGGGGACGGCGACTTGCTCGGCGCCGGACTCTCGACGGGATCCTTGACCGGAGTCTTGACCGGCGCGGCCTTGGTCTCCGACTTGGTCGTCGGCTTGACGGTGTTCGAGGTGACCGGGAGCGGGGAGGCAGTGGGCCGCATCGACGAGGTGGACCCGTCCACGCTCGGCGAGCCGGGGAACTCGCCGCTGCGGTACTGCCCCGCGATCTTCAGCACCGCCTCGACGTACGTATCGCTCTGGTTGTAGCGGTAGACCGCGGACTGGGCGCCGGAGTCGGTGCTGACGTCCTCGGTGCCGGCGCAGAGGTAGGCAGCGGTGGCAACGGCGGAGTCGTCGATGTCCTGGGGGTCGCGGCGGTTGTCGCCGTCACCGTCGGTGCCGACGATGGTCCAGGTGGAGGGGATGAACTGCATCGGGCCGACCGCGTGGTCGTAGACCGTGTCGTGGTCGTAGAGGCCGTTGTCGGTGTCGCGGATTGCCGCGAAGTTGCCGGCGCCGTTGAGCTGCGGGCCGATGATCGCGGGGAGGGCGAGACCGTTGGAGTTGAGCTCGCTGCCGCCGAAGCGGCCGTGGTTGCTCTCGACCATGCCGATCGCGGCGACCAGCGCCCAGTCGATGCGGCAGGAGGCGTCGGCGTCGTTGAGCACGGTGGCCGAGCGCTGGTACGCAGCCAGGGCGACCGGCGGGATCGACAGCTCCTCGGCGTTGGAGGCCAGCCTCACGGCGTCGGTCGGGGTCAGGTTCTTCACGCCACCCAGGCCGCCGGCGATGCCGAGGGGGTCCTGAAGAGCGCCCGGATCGGGCAGCTCAGGCTGCTGATGACCGGTGTCGAGGTTCCCCTCGGTCGGGGCCGCGACCGCGAAGGCAGCGGTCAGCGCGACGGCGGCAACGGCCCGAGGCCCGATGCTGGTCAGCGCCGCTGTACTGATGCTTCTGGCCCAGAATTTTCGGGGTTCTTTGGTCATGCCGGTCTCACCTCTTCCACGCGTGGGGTACGTGTCCGTCCCCTGAGCCTACCCAGGTATCCCATTTCTGCGCCGTGCAATTAAAAATCCCCCCACCTTGGTGATGAACGGCCACGGTCGAGCCACCTGACGTTGGGCTGGTGTTCCTCGATACGCCGCCTGGTCTCACCTTGCGCCTGTCACCGTGGACGACATGACTGAACGGACTCGTCTGTGGATGGTTCCGCTGGTCGCGGCCGCGGGGTGGGGTGTCGGTTTCCTGCCCCAGCTCGTCCAGCCGCAGCCGCTGCTGCTCGCCCCGATGGTCGCCGAGCTGGTCTCGTTCGCGCTGCTCGCCGCCGCGCTCGGTGGGCTCGCCGCCGGGCTGCGTCCGGACCGCCGGCTGCTCAGTGCCGTGCTCGCCGGCACCGGTGTCGTGGCCGCGGCCTTCCTGGGGCTGACCTTCGCTGCCGGACCGGTGGCGACCGACCCGTCGATGCTGACCCACCTGATCGCCATCGCCGCGATCACGACGGCCGCCGGTCTCGCCGCCGGGATCGCGGCGAGCCTCGGCCCGTGCGTGCTGCGGGCGCCGATGCTGGCCGCGCCGGCCGTCTGCGTACCTTTCTGGCTCGACGGGATGCTCCCCGGCGAGCTGCCGTCGTCGGTGATCGACGCGCTGCTGGCGGCCGCGCTGGTGACCGTGCTCGTGACCTCCGTACGCCGCGCCGTCGATCTCGTCGCCTGGGTGCCCGCCTGGATCCTGGGCTGGGCGATGCAGACGCTGCTGACCGTGCTGGTCGCCATCGGCGTACTCATCCAGGAGGGCCGATCGGTCGACGCCGGGCTGCTCTCCTCGCACCTGGTCTACTTCCACGAGCGCTGGAACGAACCTGCGGTGCACTACCCCGCCGGCTGGGCGCTCGCCGGAGTGCTGGCACTGGCGTTGGTGGCGTGGAGGCTGCGTGACACCCTTCGGGTGTGAAACGGACTCTCATCACCGGAGGCACCCGCGGGATCGGTGCTGCTGTCGCTCGTCTGCTGGCTGCTGAGGGCCACTCCCTCGTGCTCGGCTACCTCTCCGACGAGGCTGCTGCCGTGGCGACGCGGGACGAGGTCCGGGCGCAGGGCGTCTCCTGCGAGATCGTGAGCGCGGACATCACCACCGACGCCGGGATCGCCGCGCTCTTCGAGACCGCCGGTCCGCTCACGGGCGTGGTCAACAACGCCGGCGCGACCTACCGCTACGCACCCCTCGTCGACACTCCCGCGGACGAGATCCGCAGGACGTACGCCGTCAACCTGGTCGGTCCCACGCTGGTCGCCCGAGCAGCGGTGTCGGCGCTCGCCGAGGGTGGCGTGATCGTCAACATCTCCTCGGGTGCCGCCACGCTCGGATCACCGGGGGAGTACGTCCACTACGCCGCCGCGAAGGCCGGGATCGACGCGCTCACCAAGGGTCTCGGGCTCGAGGTCGCCCCGCTCGGCATCCGGGTCGTCGCGGTCGCTCCCGGGCTCACCGAGACCGACATGCACGCCAACACCGGCGACCCCGACCGGATCGCGCGGATGGCGCCCCAGATCCCGATCGGCCGTGCGGGCTCGCCCGACGAGGTCGCCGAGGCGGTCGCCTGGCTGATGAGCGACAAGGCCTCGTACGTCACCGCGACGACACTGCGGGTGACCGGCGGGCGGTGATGTCAGTGATGTCACGGGACGGCGGCGTACCTCGTCCTGGTTGGCATGAACATCATCTTGTGGATCGTGACGATCTTTCTCGCTGCCGGTTTCCTGGCCGGTGGACTGGCGATGCTGCTGCTGTCGAAGGAGCGGTTCCGCAACACGTTCGACGGGTGGCGCTACGCCGATGACTTCCCCGACGGCTTCCTCAAGGTCGTCGGCGTGATGAAGCTGCTGGCCGCCGCCGGGCTGATCCTGCCCGCCGTGACCGGGGTCGCGACGTGGCTGGTGCCGCTCGCCGCTCTCGGACTGGTGCTGCTGATGACCGGCGCGACGACCACTCGCATCATCCGCAGGGAGTGGGGTGCCGCCGTCGGTGACCTCGTCTTCTGGTCGCTGGCGGCCTTCGTCGCCATCGGTCGGCTCGAGGTCGTGCCGCTCTGATCGCTCGTGTCGCGAGACGAGCGGACCTCGATGCCGCACAATCTCCTCATGAGGCCCCAGGTGGTCGCGCATCGCGGCGCCAGTCATGAGATCGCAGAGCACACCCTGGCTGCGTACGTCGCAGCCCTTGATGCGGGTGCGGACGCCTTGGAGTGCGACGTACGTCTGACCATGGACGGTCATCTCGTCTGCGTGCACGACCGGCATCTGCGCCGGATCGGCGCGCGTGGGCTGGTCTCGGAGATGACCCTCGCCGAGCTGCAGGCGATCGACTTCGCGGCCTGGAAGAACGGGTTCTGGGACGGCGAGGACGAGCCGCCGGACCGGGACATGCGAGGGGTGCTCACGCTGCACCGGCTGCTGCGGGTCGTGCGGGACTACGGCCGGCACGTCGAGATGGCGATCGAGACCAAGCACCCCACGCGCTACGGCGGGCTGACCGAGGGCCGCCTGGTCGACGTGCTCAACGACTTCGGCTGGGCGGGCCCGGGCAGCCCGGTGCGGGTGATGAGCTTCTCCTTCACGGCACTGCAGCGGGTGGAGCGGCTGGCACCGGGCGTACCTCTGGTCCAGCTCATCGACCGCGCCGCGAACTGGTCGCTCCTGCGGCACGCGATCGGCCCGGACTGGTGGCTCGGCGCGGGCATCGAGATGCTCACCGCTCACCCGAAGCTCGGGCGGCGGTTGGCGTCGAAGGGCCGCAACCTCCACGTCTACACGGTCAACACCGAGGAGCAGCTCAAGCTCTGCCTCGACCTCGGGGTCAAGGCGGTCATCACCGACCGGCCGGGGTTCATGCTGGAGCTGCTCGGCCGCTGAGGCGCGCGTGTAACACGCTGTTCGTAGGACTATCCGGTCGTTCTGATAGGGCGAGTAGTCCTACGAACGACGTGTTACATGGGGAACGGGCCCGGCAGGTTAGGGTTCGGACGTGGCCAAGAAGTCCCGAGTCAAGAACCGTCAGGCGGCTGCGGCCCCGACGGACGGTCCCAACCCGCGTGCGGCCTGCCCGTGCGGGTCCGGCAAGCGCTACAAGGCGTGCCACGGTGCCGCTGGCGGCGCGTTCGTGGGGCGCCCGTTCGAGGGCCTGCCCGGCGAGTGCGACCTGGTCGCGCTGCGCGAGCTGGTGCCCTCGGCGACGGTGTCGCTGACGGTGAAGGGCTTCGAGTCGACCCCCGTCACGCTGGGCACCCTGCTGCCCGGCGCCGCGCCGGCGATGTCCCGCGACTCGGGCGAGGTCTGGGCCGGGCTGCAGGTGCAGCACAACTACGGTGACGTGTCGCGCGACATCGCCGCGGCACTGCTCCAGGCGCTGGAGGCGCGTGCCGCCGACGAGTCCGGCATCTTCGGCCTGACCGCGGCGCCGGGCGAGGGCCCGCGTCTGCAGGACCTGGTGACCGACTCGTCGCTGGACGTCAACGTCCACGAGGGTTTCGACTGGTGGCTCGCGGACGTCGAGGACAAGGGCGACTTCGAGCACGCGCTCGAGCACGCCAACGAGTCGGTGCTGCCGACGGCGCGACTGACCTCGGTCGAGGCTGCGTACTGGACCTCGGTGGGCTCCAAGGAGCACCTGCGCTGGGTGATGCCCGAGCCCGAGGACGCCCTGCTGACCGCGCTCGCGCGGCTGCACGTGACCGGCGACGACGTGATCGTCCCCGACGCCCGTTTCGTCGGCATGTTCCGTGCCCACGGTCTGCTCGCCCCCGTCTGGGACCTGCCGGTCGGCACCGGCGCCGAGGCGCTCGAGGAGCCTGCGGTGGCGTTCAAGAAGCTGCTCGACGAGGCCCTCGCCGACGACTCCGAGATCACCCCGGAGGTCCGCTCGGCTCGCGCCGGGCTCGCCAACCGTCAGGTCACCATCCGCTGACGGTGTGGATGCTGACCGAGGTACCTCGGTCAGCACTCACCTACTTCGCGGAGTTCCGCGAGGGAAGCGACCGTTCACCGAGTTACCCTTCGACAGGCTCAGGACATCGCCTCGGTGAACATTCACCGCTCGACCGGCAACCACAGCTCGCACGACGCGTACGTCTCGGTGAGCTCGAGGTAGCGCAGGACGGACGGGCCGGGGCGGAGCCGCCACGGGTTCGACGGGAACCAGTCGGTCGCGGTGGCGGCCCAGAGCTGCTGCAGTGCCTCGGGGTGCGGGCCGCTGGAGGCGAAGACCGCCCAGGAGCCGGCCGGCACGGTGATGGCGTCCAGCCCCTCCGGCACCGACGCCGACGGCGTGACCGCGACCCCGTGCAGATACGTGATCATCGACCCCTCCGGCGCATCGGGCGACGGGGACTCGGTGACGGCGAGGATGCCGCGCGGATCGGTGTCGTTGAGCTCCTTGAGCCGAACGTGCTCCGAAGGCTCGAGAGAGGCGATGTGTGCCTGGATGTGCGGGTTCACGCCCTCGTAGATCAGCGGGACCTTGGTGGCGTGGCCGACCAGCCGCAGCTCGGGCATGTCGTTGATGGTGACGTCCATCGGGGTGCTCCCTTCGACGCTCAGGCGGAACCTGAGCGTGGGTTGTGTGCGTAGCGGACCACCGGATCGGCGTACGTCGGCGGGCGCCGAACCGTGCACGGCACGGAACGCGCGCCCGAACGCCTCGGTCGAGCCGTAGCCGTAGCGCACCGCGACCTCCAGGAGGTCAGGGGCACCGCCCACCAGGTCGGCCGCTGCCAGGGTCATCCGGCGGCGGCGTACGTATTCGGACAGGGGCATCCCGGCCAGGGCCGAGAACATCCGGCGCAGGTGATACTCGGTGGTGCCGTGGTCGCGGGCGACCCGGGCCACGTCCACCTCGCCGGTGAGCCCGTCGCCGAGCTCTGCCTCGACCAGGTCGACCAGGGTGTTGAGCGTTCCGATCATGTGGTCCTCCTTTCGCGATCAAGCCTGGCTCGGGAGCACCCCGCCGGGCCCGACCTTTCTGGTCAGATTCAGTCTGGCCAGGTTCGATCGGCCCGGTTCAGTCGGACCGCGAACGCAGCCGGAACGCCTGCAGGCGGGAGTAGCCCTTCACGCTCGTACGCCGCATCTTCTCGACCTGGAAGCCGTCGACGTCCTCGAGCGCGGCGGCGGCGTTCTCGTCGATGACCACCGACGAGGGCCGGGCCAGGGTCGTCAGGCGGGCGGCGATGTTGACCGTCGGGCCGAAGACGTCACCGAGCCGGAGCACCACGTCGCCGTAGGAGATTCCGGCTCTGACGTGCGGAAACGCGCTCTCTTTGTCTTCCCCGAGGGTGGCCAGCTCGAGCGCCGTCCGGGCTGCGGCCTCGACGTCCTCGAAGGTGAAGAACACCCCGTCGCCGAGGTATTTGATCACCCGTCCGCCGTGCTCGACGACGACGTCGGAGCAGGTGTCCTCGAACTCCTCGACCCAGTCGACCAGCTCCTTGTCGCTGAGCCGCTTGGAGCGGGCGGTGTAGCCGACGATGTCGAGGAAGCCGACCGCCAGCGGCACCGCGGAGGCGTCCGCGACGGTGAGCATCCGCCGGGCGGCGCTGACCAGATGGCGGCGCCAGACATAGCCCTGCAGCGACTCGACGAGCGGCAGCACCTGCGCGCTCAGCGCGACCAGGTCCTCGACCTCGTCGCCGCCCCGCTCCCGGGCGACCTCGGCCAGCAGCGATGTCTGCCACTCGGCCAGGCGCGCGTAGGACCGTCCCCAGGTCCGCACGAGCGCGGCCTGCCGGTCCTCGCTGAGCACGCCGAGGCGTACGAGCTCGGCGGTCATCTTCAACGCGTCGACATCCGCCTCGGTGAAGGCGATCTCGTCCTCGCCCGCATGCGGGAAGCCGAGGTGGTGCCAGAGGTCCTCGGTGACCTCCATCGGTACGCCGGCGGCATCCGCCACCTCGACGCGGGTCAGCGTGGGCGTCTGGCCGAGGACGAAGGACTCGACGACGGAGAGCGCCTCGGCCAGCTCGATGTCTGCCTCACGGCTGCGGCCCTGGCCGAGGCCCTCGTCAGTCTGATCGTCGAGCGTCAGGAGCCGAACCTCTCCTTGGCGACCTTGTCCAGCGCCCGTGCGAACGACGGCATCTCGACGGACAGCTGCTGCAGCTTGTCGGCGCTGAGGTGGATCAGGTCGAGCGGGGTGAGGGCGACGATGGAGGCCGTACGCAGCGACCCGCGCAGGATCGCCGCCTCGCCGATGATGTCGCCGGGACCGCACTGGGCGATCTCCTCCTTGTCCCGGCGGACCGAGACGGTGCCGTCGAGGATGATGTAGGCCTTGTCCGGCGGGGTGTCCTCCCAGATCGGCGACCAGCCCTCGGGCAGGTGCACGCGGGTGCCGGTGGCGCTGATGTGCGCGATCTCCTTGGGCGTGAACATGGAGAAGAACGACTCGGTCACGAGGGTTTCCTTCGGGTCGGCTGTGGGGTGCCTGTCGTGATGTGACGACAGTTACAGAGTTCAACGATGTTCGTCTACAGGGGTTACCCGCGGGTTCGGTTGCCTATGCGGGCAGCGGGTCACGGGCGATCGGGCAGCTCATGCATCGCGGGCCGCCGCGACCGGAGCCCAGCTCGGAGCCGGCGATCGCGATGACCTCGATCCCGGCGGCCTTCAGGGCCTCGTTGGTCTGCGTGTTGCGCTCGTAGCCCACGACCACGCCCGGCGCCAGTGCCAGGGTGTTGTTGCCGTCGTCCCACTGCTCGCGCTCGGCGGCGACCGGGTCGAGGCCGGTGTCGACGTGGTGGAGCTTGTCGATGCCCATCGCCTCGGCGGCGACCTCGAGGAACGGGCGCGGGGCCGCGATGTTCAGCCGGCCGCCATCGGCGCCGGGGGTCACTGCGTAGGCCACCAGCGAGTCGACCGCGTTCGGGTAGATCACCATCTTGTCGGTGTTCACCAGCGTGGCGATCGTGTCCAGGTGCATCGTCGCGCGCTCCTGTGCGATCGGCACCGCGAGCACGGTGTGGGCGAGCTCCTCGGCGAAGACCTGGCGGGCGAGCCGCTCGGCCCCCGCGGGGGTGGTGCGCTCCCCGACCCCGACCGCGACCACCCCGGGAGCCAGGAGAAGTACGTCCCCACCCTCGACATGCTCCAGGTGGGCGCCGTGCAGCCGCGGGCTGTCCCGGAAGCGCGGGTGGAACTGGTAGATCAGCTCGGTCAGCGCGGTCTCACGCTTGCGAGCAGGCATCGCCAGGCTCGTGACGGTCGCGCGGTCCCGGATCCACACCGACGAGTCGCGGGTGAAGAGCAGGTTGGGGAGCGGGTCGATCAGGAAGTCGTCGTGGGCGAGCAGGCTGGTGACCAGACCGTGGCCGCCGCGTACCTCGTCGTTGCGGATGCCCGCGGTCAGGTGGTCGGTCAGCTCGGCCGGTCCGGCGTCAGCGAGGGCACCGCTCAGGTAGTCCCGCAGGGTGTCGCCGAGGGTGAGCGAGCCCAGCACGTTCTCGAGCGCCAGCTTCCGCGCCTCGGGCACCTCGAGGGTCTCGGTGAGCAGGTCGGTCAGATAGAGCACCTCGACGTCGCGATCCCGCAGCGCGGCCGCGAAGGCGTCGTGCTCGTCCTGGGCCCGCTTGACCCACGGAATGCCGTCGAAGAGCAGCTTGTCGTTGTTGCGCGGCGTCAGCCGGGTCAGCTCCCGGCCGGGCCGGTGGAGCATGACCGTACGCAGTCGTCCGACCTCGCTGTCGGCGCCAAGTTCTACCATGCCGGGCAGCCTAGGCGACCTCCGCTCAGGCGAACACCTCGACCAGGGTCAGGATGCCCAGGACGAGGCAGACGACGGCTCCGACGTAGTGCAGGACGTGCAGCTTGATGAACCGGAGCAGCGTACGTCCCAGCAGCACCGCTAGCCCCGACACCGCCAGCAACGCGGCCCAGGAGCCGATGAAGACCGAGACCGGGTCGTGGTAGCGGGCCACGAGCGAGACGCTCAGCAGCTGGGAGAGATCTCCCCACTCGGCCGCGAAGAGGACCATGAAGCTGGCCAGGACCTGGCGGAAGCCGCGTACGTCCTTGGCCTTCTCGGCGAACTCGCTGCCGTCGTCCTCGGTCGCGGTGCCGTGGTGGCGGCGCCCCTCGATGAACAGGAACACCGCGCCGCCGAGGAAGAGCAGAGCAGCGACGATGTGGATCAGGTCGGTCGGGAGGAGCGTGGCCACCCCGCCGATCGCCACCGCGATGAGCGTCTGGACCGCGAACGCCGCGCCCACGCCGAGCCACACGAAGATCGGCCGGTACTTCGTCGACAGCACCAGGGTCGCCAGGAACGTCTTGTCGGGGAGCTCGACGACGAAGATCGCGGCGAAGGCCAGCGCGACGACGGTGATGTCCATCAGGGGTTCCGTTCCATTCCTTTACGTCCGGCCCTCATCCTCGCACCCTGCCGAGGCGTCGCTTGCGTTGGCCGAGGCGTCAGGTACGCCGGTCGAGGCGTCGCCGGCTGCCTACTCGCTCGACGGGGGTGACGCTTCGGCCGACCGCGGTGACGCCTCGGCGAGGGCTTTGGCTTCTGCGAGTACGTCGATCGCGGGGCGGTCGAGAGCGGCAGCGGCGCGGGCGACGTCGTCCCACTCGGGCTGCATGTTGACGACCTCGCCGTCGAGGCGGGCGGCCTTGACCGCGATCGGGTGTCCGCCGACGCTCACGGTCAGCATCTCGCGAGGCAGGGCGCGCTTGACGACCTCGTGCTCGCGTACGCCGATCGTCGAGGTCTCCCGGAAGAACACCCGCCGAACCGCCTCGGCGGCGGCATGCGGGGTCAGCGCGTGAAGCGTGTAGGCCGGTCGGCCCTTCTTCATCAGGATCGGCGTGACCCAGGCGTCGTGCGCCCCTGCGGCGAGGAGCGCGTCAAGCGCCCCGGGGATGAGCCGAGGTTCGAGATCGTCGATGTTCGCCTCGACGACGAGCTCGTCTTCAGGGGCGGGAGATGCCGGCGGCGGCCCAGCAGCCTCTCCGATCAGCAGCCGCAGCGCGTTCGACCAGCCTTCCGGATCTCGCCCGCCGGCTCCGACGCCGATCGCGCTCGTCACCATCGGCGGCTGGTCGCCCCACGACGTCGCGAGGGTGGTGAGCAGCGCGGCGCCGGTCGGCGTACACATCTCCATCTGCGGATGCCCCGGAGGCCCCGCGAAGGAAGGTACGCCGGTGAGCAGCCGCGCCACGGCCGGCGGCGGCACCGAGAGAGTGCCGTGAGCGGCCCGGACCGAGCCCGAGCCGACCGCCACCGGGGAGACCACGACCTCGGTGCCGCCCAGGTGCACGAACCCGGCACACACGCCGACCACGTCCGCGATCGCGTCCAGCGCCCCGACCTCGTGGAAGTGGACCTCGTCGGGAGAGATCCCGTGGACGGCGCCCTCGGCCTCGGCCAGCCGCTCGAAGACCCGCAGCGCCAGGTCGCGCACGGCGTCGTCCAGAGCGGCGTCGGTCAGCAGCACCCGGACGTCGGTCCAGGTCCGATGGTGGACCGAGTCGGCGATCGAGACATGACACCGCGTCGCAGCCAGGGCGCCACGGGTCACCTGCGAAGCGGCGAGATCCACCGGCTCCGGGGCGACCGCGTCCACCGCCGAGGCGATCTCCGAGATGGGGACACCGGCGCCGACGAGCGCGCCGAGCAGCATGTCGCCCGACGCTCCGGCGGAGGCGTCGACCCAGACGACGCTCACCGGGCCCGCCGCGCGATCCGAGCCGCGGCGACCCCGGCGCCGTAGCCGTTGTCGATGTTGACCACCGTCACGCCGGGAGCGCACGAGTTGAGCATCGCCAGCAGTGCGGCCAGCCCCCCGAAGGAGGCGCCGTAGCCGACGGACGTCGGCACCCCGATCATCGGCACTCCCACCAACCCGCCGACCACGGAGGGCAACGCACCTTCCATCCCCGCGACGACGATCAGGCAGTCGGCGTCGTCGAGGCGGTCGCGTACGGCCATCAGCCGGTGGATCCCGGCGACACCGACGTCGGTGATCCGCTCGACTCCGGCCCCGTGGACCCGGGCCGCGAGCGTGGCCTCGGCCGCGACCGGTCCGTCGGAGGTCCCGGCGGCGACGACGCACACCCGGCCGTGCGGGGTCGGCAGCGGCCCGAGCGTGACCGCGCGCGCCTCGGCATCGTGGTCCGCCGTCGGCAGCTCGGCCGCGACCAGGGCGGCCGCCTCGGCGGAGACCCGGGTGGCCAGGACGGCGCGCGAGGGATGCGCCTCATGCAGTCGGCGAAGGATCGCGACGACCTGCTCGGGCGTCTTGCCGTCGGCGTAGACGACCTCGGGGTCACCGGTGCGGCGCTCCCGGTCGAGGTCGACGCGGGCGAACCCGAGGTCGGCGGTCGGCTCGTCGTCCGGCATGACTCAGAACCGCGCCGGGTCGGCGGGATAGACCCCCAGCAGCTTCACGTCGGTGGTGAAGAAGGCCAGCTCCTCCAGGGCACGCTTCAGCCCCGGCTGGTCGGGGTGGCCGTCGACCTCGGCGAGGAACTGGGTGGCGGTGAACTTCCCGCCCACCATGTAGGACTCCAGCTTGGTCATGTTGACGCCGTTGGTCGCGAAGCCGCCGAGCGCCTTGTAGAGGGCCGCCGGGAGGTTGCGTACGTTGAAGATGAACGAGGTCACCACCGGACCGTTGTCGGCCGGCGCCTGGATGAAGTCGGGCGAGAGCACCACGAACCGGGTGGTGTTGTGGTCGGCGTCCTCGATGTCGGTGGCGAGGACGTCCAGGCCGTAGATCGAGGCCGCCAGCGGCGGGGAGATCGCGGCCATCGTCGGGTCGCCGGCCTCGACCACCTCGCGCGCGGCGCCGGCGGTGTCGCCGGAGACGACCGGGGTGAACCCGTGCTCGCGGATGATGTTGCGGCACTGGCCCAGCGCGTGGACGTGGGAGTGGACCGTACGGATGTCGTCGAGATGGGCGCCCGGAAGGCCGAGCAGATGGAACCGGATCCGCAGGTAGTGCTCGGCGATGATGTGCAGGTTGGACTCGGGGAGGAAGTGGTGGATATCGGCCACCCGCCCGGCCAGGGAGTTGTCGATCGGGATCATCGCCAGCGACGCCTCACCTGCCTCGACGGTCGCAAAGACGTCCTCGAACGAGGCGCACGGCACCGACTCCAGCTCGGGGTAGTGCCGCTGGCACACCATGTGTGAGTTGGACCCTGGTTCGCCCTGATAGGCGATGCGTTGTGGCTCGGACACGTCGACAGTCTAGATTCGCCCGATGTGCTCGCTCTTGCCATTCTCACTCTGCTGACAGCAATCGCCGCTCTGGTCCTCGCCGGAGCGGCCTGGCAGAAGACGAAGGACGTACGTCGCCCCGACCCTGCCGCCGTCGAGTCGCTCCCGACCGACGTCGCCGGTCTGCGCGCCGAGGTCGCGGCCCTGCGCGCCGAGTCGGCGATGAACCTGCGCCACCTCGCGGTCGTGCGCTTCGACGCCTTCGGCGACGCCGGCGGTCACCTGAGCTGGTGCCTTGCGCTGCTCGACGACAACGGCGACGGGGTCGTGCTCACCTCGATCCACGGCCGCACCGAGGCGAGGTCGTACGCGAAGAGCATCAGTGGCTGGAAGTCGTCCCAGCTGATGTCGCCGGAGGAGACCGAGGCCGTCCAGCAGGCCAAGCCCAGAAGCTGATCCCGGATCCACGGCGAAAACGACACCGGCACGCTCGGGCGTGGCGGGGGAACCGTTCCGAGCGTGCCGGCTTTCAAACCCGGGCTGCGGGTGGGACGGCCCGGGAGTCGACCACTGGTCGCGGGGGATTTCCGACCAGTGTGTGGGTCTTGCCACGTCGCCCGCCGGAGTCAGGCTTGAGCCCAGCGGGAGACGCCGACTGGGCTGACGCCGAGTCGTGTCAGACACCTTATGAATATTTACTTGTCAACAAGACATCTGTGTCGGCGAGTCGCCTCGGATCGACTCGAGAATCGATGCCAAACGCACCGAAAGCACGCGAGAAACGGGACTTTAGACCCTGATTCTCGGGACGTTCGACCTCGTCGCGTGTCGTTTAGATTCGGGACCGAATCGGGACTCGTCCTCAGCGTGGCACGCGGACGAGGAGGCGCCCGGGAAGGCACTGCATCCGCAGCTCCCGGCCCTCGGAGATCGTGTCGCCGTCGAGCTGGCGCGGCTGGTCGTGGTTGGTCCGGATCACGACGCTGGCACCGGTCATCCGGTTGATCAGATTGTCGGTGCGGGGCCGCTTGCTCAGCACTCGGGCCGCGAGCGGGAGCCAGGACCAGAACCGCTGCGGATAGAGCAGCACCACGTCGATGAGGCCGTCGTCGAGCGCGGCCGCCGGCAGCAGGGGCATGTTCGCCTGGAGATAGCCGACGTTGCCGACCACGACCGTGCGTGCACGGTGCCTGGTGAACTCTCCGTCGTCGACGGAGATCTCCAGCCGCATCGCCGGGAACATCAGGCTCTTGAAGGCGGAGAGGACGTACGCCATCCAGCCGATCCGCTTCTTGATGTCCTCGTTGACGCCGCTCATGATCGCGGCGTCGAAGCCCATCCCGGCCATGACCAGGAAGTTGGTGTCGTCGAGGTTGTCCCCCGAGACCTCGACCAGGTCGATCGCCCGGTCCTGCCCGGTGAGCGCGACGTCGATCGCCGCGCGGATGTAGAGCGGGATCGACAGGTTGCGGGCGAGCAGGTTGCCGGTGCCGCCGGGGACGATCCCGACCGCGATGCCGGTGCCGGCCAGGGCGGAGCAGACCTCGCGTACGGTGCCGTCGCCGCCACACACGAGGACCAGGTCGGCGCCCTCCGCCTGGGCCGCTCGCGCCATCCCTCTGCCCGGGTCGTCGACCGTGGTCAGGTGCCAGGTCGGCGTCTTCCAGCCGGACTCCTTGGCCATCGTGGTGACCATCGTCTTGAAGTGCTCGACCGACTCGACCTTGATCGGGTTGAGCACGACCGCGATCCTCCGGTTGCCACGCACCGAGTCGACCAGCGGCCGCCGCCCCAGCGCGTGCGAGGCGGGCAGTGGCGTGTAGACGGCCATGCCGAGGAAGACGGCGCCCGCGGCGAAGAGGATCCCGCCGAGCACGTCGGAGGGGTAGTGGCGTCCGAGGAAGACCCGGTCGGCGGCGACGAGCACGACCAGCAGGATGAGACCGGCGTAGGCCAGGCGGCGGATGCCGCGGCGGCGTACGAACATCGTCACGACCACCGCGATCACGCCCGCCAGCACCGCGATCCCGGTCGCATGACCGGACGGGTACGCCGGTGACTCGTGCAGCCACGATGTCAGCTGCCACACGGGCCGGTCCCGGTCGACGAGCAGCACCACCCCGCGGCGTACGACCAGGGTGATCACCACGACGCCGAGCACGTAGACCGCGGCGCGTGGATACTTCCGGAACAGTCCCGCGGCGACCAGGAGGGCGACGCCGACGGCGAGATACCACTCGGTGGCCACCTCGACGATGTGCCCGAAGTCGAGCATCCAGCCGTGCTCCGCCGTCACCGCCGTCGCGTCCCGGCCGAGCTCGTCGATCGTAGAGACCGGCGGCCACCCGTTGATCCCCGCGATCCCGATCAGGGCGCACAGAGCGAACAGCGAGGCCGCCCAGAGCAGCAGGGCACGGCGCGAGAGATCAAGCACGATGAGTCAGTATGCGCGAAACGTGATCCACACAGTGAATGAACAGGCCGCCCAAAGTCGCACGCAGGACCTGATGGAAAGCGCTATCGTTCGCTCTCCGCGCATGATTCGGGTCGGCGCCGGCACCCCTCGGTCCCTCGTCGTTGTGAGGTCTCTCATGCGCTCTCGCGCCTCCTCGTACGCCCTCATCGGGCTGCTCTCCGTACCCGCCGTCGCCCTCGGTGTCGGTGGTCTCCTCGCCGGCTCCGCCGCCGCGGCAGAAGGTGAGTGCGGTGGCAAGCCCGTCACCGTCGATCTCTCGGTCGAGGGTCAGGTGCCCACCGAGGGGGACGACGTGATCTTCGTGCCGGACGATCACTCGGTCGATGCGCTCGGCGGTAACGACATCATCTGCGTCGCGGGGTCGGGCATTGCCACGATTGCGGCGAGCGAAGGCGACGATGTCGTGTACCCCGCCTATGGGAACCGGGTCGAGGCGGGAGACGGGAACGACACGATCGTCGGTGAGAGTGGGTCCATCGACGCGGGACCGGGGAATGACGTCATCCGCTCCACGAGGCAACAGTTCGCTGCCAATGGCGGCGCGGGAGACGACGTTCACTACGTGGAGTCTGGTGCGGGCTGGTTTGAGGGCGGCGACGGCAACGACACCTTCTGGGGTGGCGCCGGTGATGACATCGCGCGCGGCGGCGCTGGGAATGACGTCATCCACGCCGGCGCCGGTGACGACACCGTTCACAACGAAGCCGGTGACGACCAGATCTACCTGGGAGACGGCGACGACCTTGCATCCTCAAGTAGCAACGGGCTCGGCGCGGACGTCATTCAGGGCGAGAACGGTGCTGACGACATCCATGTCAGGGCGATTGGTGCGGGCGGTGACGTCATCGACGCTGGTTCGTCGGACGACGCCATCGACACCCTCAGCCTCTCCGGCTCCACGAAGGGCATCAAGCTCGACATGGCGTCAGGTGGCACCGACTGGGACGCCACCTTCGCGGGGTTCGAGGCTGTGGAGGCAACAGACTTTGCCGACGTGATCACCGGCACGAGCGGCGACAACACCTTCGATGTCGGCAACGGCGCCAACCGTGTCGTCGCTGGTGACGGCAACGACACGATCGACGGTGGGCGTGACGTCGACCAGATTGATGCAGGCGCGGGCGATGACAGAGTCCGGGGTTGGGAGGGGAACGACGAACTCCACGGGGGTATCGGTGACGACGTGATCAGCGGAAGCGCGGGAGACGACTCCGTCAACGCCGGTGACGGCAACGATCGGATCGATGACAGTTCGGGCTCCGATGTCATCCATGGGGACTCAGGGGACGACACCATTCTTCCGAACGAGTTTTCTCCGGACGACTTCGACAGCCTTTATGGCGACAGCGGCAATGACACGATCACTGGCGGCCGGTTCGGTCACGACACCATTGATGGTGGCGATGGCGCCGACACGTTGACCGCCGTGGAAGCAGGTGCCGTCATCAGGGGCGGACTGGGCGATGACGCCATTCGCCTCGGTGACTCGGAGACGTGGTCTCAGAGCGCCTACGGCCAGGACGGCAACGACACGATCCACGTCGGTGAGTTCGGCGGCGTTGCCGAGGGCGGCAACGGCAACGACGTCATCCACGGCGGTTCGGGCTCGCTCGACGCCTCAGGTGATGCCGGCGACGACAAGATCTACGGTGCAGCGGAGTTCAACCGCGTCAACGGTGGTTCTGGGAACGACCTCATCGAGGGCGGCGCCGGGCGCGACTACCTGGCGGGCGGCGCGGGCACCGATTCGATCCGCGGCATGGCGGGCGCGGACGAGATCTACGGCGACGAGAACTACTACAGCCCCACCGTCGGGTCCGCTGACACCATCGACGGCGGGGACGGGAACGACACGGTCAAGGCCGGCCCCGGCAACGACACCGTGAATGCCGGAGAAGGTGCGGACGCCGTCGTCGGCGAGGCCGGCAACGACCGAGTTCTCGGCGGAGGCGGCAACGACCGGCTGAAGGGCGACGCAGGCAACGACTCGATCGAGGGTGGCAGCGGCAACGACACGCTGGAGGGCGGAAACAACACCGACTCCCTGCGCGGTGACAGCGGCGACGACCTGCTGGCGGGCAACGCCGGCGACGACTCGCTGAACGGCGGCACCGGCGTCGACACGGCCTCGTACTTCACTGCCGACAATCCCGTCACCGCGACCATGTCCCGCGCGACCGGGGGTGGCGGCAGCGACACCCTCACGGGGATGGAGAACCTGACGGGCAGCCCGTACGCCGACCGTCTCGTCGGTGACGGTGGCGCCAACGTACTTCTCGGTGGAGGCGGCAGCGACACGATCTTCCCCGGCCTCGGCAACGACCGCGCGGAGGGCGGCTCGGGCACCGACACCGTCGCGTACTCGAACGTACGCAACGGCGTGAAGGTTGCCCTCAACACGACCTCGACCCAGTCAACGGGAGCGGGAGCGGATCGCCTGCTGACCTTCGAGCGGCTGACCGGCACGAACTACGCAGACGTCCTGCGGGGCAACAGCGGAGCCAACAAGCTGGTCGGCCTCGGTGGTTCGGACCGGATCGAGGGCGGTTCGGGCAACGACTCCCTCTACGGGCACTCCGGCAACGACCGGCTCGTCGGCGGCTACGGCCGTGACTTCGGCGACGGCGGCACCGGCAGCGACAGCGGCTCGTCCGTCGAGCGGCGCGTCCGCATTCCGTAGCCACGGAGGTACGGGAGAGGTACGGGTTCGGGCGACGCCGCCGGCCTGCGACCATGCGCCTTTACTTACCGAGCATGCGAATCGACCCAGAGGGGACCGAACAAGTGAAGACATCGATGCGGTTGCGCGTTGGCGGCATGGTCGCGGCAGTGGCCGTGGCAACGGGCGGACTGGTGGCCGTGGACGCGGGCACGGCGCCGGCGGAGGCCGCGGTCAGCTGCACGATCAGCAGCCCGAAGACCGTACGTCCCGGCAACACCGGCAGCTGCGTGACGCTGCTCCAGAAGGTGCTCGGTGGGCTCAGGCCGGACGGTTCGTTCGGGTCGGCGACCACCGCCCGGGTGAAGAACTACCAGCGGGCGAAGGGGCTGTCGGCCGACGGCGTCGTCGGGTCGCGTACGTGGTCGAAGATCAAGTCGGGCATGTCCGGCGCCGGCACGATCGTCTCCTCGAGCTCCACCGCGAACTGGTATGCCTGCGTCATCGTCCGCGGTGGTCAGTCGGTGCGCTACACCGTCACCAACAAGCGCAGCACCGGGTGGAAGCAGGCCGTGATCAAGACCAGCGGTTCCCTCGCGGACCCGGTGATCCGTGGCTCGATCCCCAGCAAGGGCACGCGTTCGACGGCGTCGAACCCGTCCGGCTTCCCGAAGTCGTACGCGACATCGGCCTCCTACATCACCTACACGGGTGGTTCGTACTACACCAGCGACTCCTACGCCTACGACTTCACCGACGTGAAGGTCTACCGCTCGTGGCTGCGCCCCTGCGGCAAGACCAGCCCCGTCTACTGGTGATTCGCGGCTGGGAGCCAGCCACGGCGAGATTCTAGGTGGACATTGCCGAGGTCGATCCACGTCCACTGAGACATCCCATGGGGATCGCTTGACACAAATATGTGTCAAGCGATCCCCATAAGTGTCACACTTGTCGAGTGGACCTCTCAGATCCGACTGCCGCCGTCGTTCCATCGCTCGATGGAAGGGTGCTTGCAGTTCTCGCGGGGACAACCAAGCCACTCACGGGCCGGGAGATTCAACGGCTGGCGGGCCGTGGGAGCCAGCACGGTGTCCAGCGGCTGCTCCATCGGATGGACGAACACGGCCTGGTCGATGTCGTTACGGCAGGCTCGGCCAACCTCTACACCCTCAACAGGGAGCATGTCGCAGCCGAAGCCGTGGTCGTGCTGGCGGCGTTGCGGACCAGGCTGTTCCAGCGGATCCGTGAGAACCTCGAGTCTTGGCCCATACGGTCGGCTGCAGCCGCCGTCTTCGGGTCCGCTGCCCGAGGTGACGGCACCGCGGAGTCGGACGTCGACGTGTTCGTCGTACGCCCCGACGACATCGATGCCGAGGACGAGAGTTGGTCAGACTCAGTCGACGGACTGGCGCAGGCGATCATGCGTTGGTCCGGCAATCGGGCGAGCATCATTCAAGCCACTCGGGGGGAGATCCAGCAGATGGTGGAACGCGAAGCACCGATCGTCGCGGAGCTGCGACGCGACGCGGTGTCCTTGACGAAGGACCCGGTTCTGCCCGCGAGGCCGGCGGGGTGAGCCCGCGGCGGGAGCAGCGTACGGCGACCTGCGGTCACGTCGAGGCCGCCTCGAGACTGGAGCAGGCACGCAAGTTCCTCGAGGTGGCGGAGCTCCTGGAGCCGGTCGACACGCCTGCTGAGGGCAACGTCGCCGGCTCCTTGGCCGTCCTGGCGGGTATCGCAGCGGCTGATGCCGCTTGCTGTGCTGCGCTTGGCCGTCGCTCCAGGGGGCAGGACCACAAGGCCGCGCTCGATCTGGTCCGTCAGATCGAACCCGCCGGGCGGGAGGCGGCCAAGAAGCTCGACCAGTTGCTCGACATCAAGGACGCCGCCCAGTACGGCGTCATCAGCCTTTCGGGGAGTTCGCTCAAAACAGCCCTTCGCTCCGCGTCATACCTCGTCGAGTTCGCGACCGGAGTCGTACGCAGGGGTTGACCTCTGATGACGCTCAGTTACTGAAGTGAGATCTGGTGGTCCGGTCGACTAGCCTTGCCGCATGATCGACCCGCGCATCCTCCGCGAAGACCCCGACCGCGTACGTGCCTCGCAGGAGCGCCGTGGCGCGTCCTCCGACGTGGTGGACCGGGCGCTGTCCGCGGACAGCGCCCGGCGCGCGGCGATCGCGGACTTCGAGGCCAAGCGGGCCGAGCAGAAGCAGATGGGCAAGAAGGTCGCCCAGGCCAAGGGCGAGGAGAAGCAGCAGCTGCTGGCCGAGGTGAAGGACCTCGCGGCAGCCGTCAAGGAGGCCGACGCGGCGCAGGGCGTTGCCGAGGAGGAGTGGAAGAAGGCTCTCAAGGCCATCCCCAACCTCGCCGACGACGCTCCGGCCGGCGGTGAGGACGATTTCGTCCTGATCGAGAAGGTCGGCAAGCCCCGCGACTTCGAGGCCGAGGGCTTCGAGCCGCGTGACCACGTCGAGCTCGGCAAGCTGCTCGGCGCGATCGACCTCGAGCGTGGCGCCAAGGTCTCGGGCAGCCGCTTCTACTTCCTGACCGGGGTCGGCGCTGAGCTGGAGTTCGCGCTGATCAACCTGGCGATGGAGCAGGCCCGCGAGGCCGGGTTCACCCAGGTCATCGCGCCGGCGCTGGTGCGTCCCGAGGCGATGGAGGGCACCGGCTTCCTCGACCAGGTCGACGACGGCGTCTACAAGATCGAGGACGACGACCTCTACCTCGTCGGCACCTCGGAGGTGCCGATGGCGGCCTACCACTCCGACGAGATCCTCGACGCCGACACGCTCCCGCGGCGCTACGCCGCCTTCTCCTCGTGCTTCCGCAAGGAGGCCGGCTCGGCCGGCAAGGACACCAAGGGCATCATCCGGGTCCACCAGTTCGAGAAGGTGGAGATGTTCGTCTACACCACCGTCGAGGAGTCGTACGCCGAGCACCAGCGTCTCCTCGAGTGGGAGAAGTCGTTCCTGGACAAGCTCGAGCTCGCCTACCAGGTCATCGACGTCGCCGCGGGCGACCTCGGTCCGAGCGCGCTGCGCAAGTTCGACTGCGAGGCGTGGATCCCCACTCAGGGGAAGTACCGCGAGCTCACCTCGGCGTCCAACTGCACCACCTTCCAGGCGCGCCGCCTCAACATCCGCGAACGGACGGAGACGGGCACCACGCCCGTCGCCACCCTTAATGGCACGCTCACCGCGATCACCCGCGCCATCGTCGCCGTCCTGGAGACCCACCAGCAGGCCGACGGCTCGGTGCGGGTGCCGAAGGCGCTGCAGAAGTGGCTCGGCCGCGAGGTCCTGGAGCCGATCCAGAAGTGAGCGCGACCGAGAGCAGCACCGCACGGCCCGGTGAGGCCGCCTGGCAGCCTAAGGTCGTCGCGCTCGACATCGACGGCACCCTGCTGGGCTGGGTCGACGGCACCGGCACGACCTCCGAGGCCCTCTCGGACAAGGTGCGGGACGCGGTCCGCCGGGCCTACGACGCCGGTGCCCACGTGGTGCTCTCCTCCGGTCGCTCCGCCCACTCGATGACCGGGATCGCCGATCTGCTCGGGATTCCGGACGAGGGCGCGGATCGGTTGTGGATCGTCGCCTCCAACGGGGCGGTGGTGCTTCGCTACCCGCCGGTCGATGTGGTGCACGAAGAGACCTTCGACGCCCGGGAGGCGGTCGAGAAGATCCTGGCGCAGCGGCCGAACGTGCTGGTCGCGGTCGAGAACCGCGGCGTCGGCTACCGGTTCAACAGGCCGTTCCCGCCGGGCGAGCTGGGTGGCGGTGAGAATCTCGTCGCCCCGGTCGAGGAGATGGTTGCCGCCCCGGTATCCCGGGTGATCATCCGCGACCCCGAAGCGACGCCCGAGGACTTCCTCGCCCTCGGCCGCGAGCTCGGTCTGCACGGCATCGACTACGTGGTCGGCTACACCGCCTGGCTCGACCTCACCCCGGTCGGCGTCTCCAAGGCATCGGGCCTGTCCTATGTCTGCGACCAGCTCGACCTCGAACCGGCCGACGTACTCGCCATCGGTGACGGCCGCAACGACGTCGAGATGCTCGAGTGGGCCGGTCGCGGCGTCGCCATGGGCAACGCCCCCGACGTCGTCCAGGCCGTCGCCGACGCGGTCACCGCCCACGTCGCCGACGACGGCGCGGCGCTGGAACTCTCCCGCTGGTTCTGAGAGTCTCAGCGCTCGTGACTCTTCCCAACATCGTCACGACGGAGCGCCTGACGCTGCCGTTGTGGACCCGCGCCGACGTCGAGGCCATCCGCGATCCCAGCGGCTCGATCGGGCGGCCGCAGAGCTGGCACCCGCAGTTCCCGCGCGAGGACGACCGCGACGCGGCGACGATGTGGGTCGAGGGCGACCGGTGGAGCTCCCGCTACATCATGCGCAACGGGACCGTACTCGGTTCGATCGGCTTCTTCGGGCCACCTGCCGCCGCTGCTGACGGCACCCTGGAGACCGAGGTCGGCTACGGCCTGATCGAAGAGGCACGCGGGTGGGGATTCGCGACCGAGGCGCTCAAGGGTCTGCTGGCGTGCGCGGATGAAGAGGGCGTACGCATCCGGGCTGCTGTCGAGCCCACCAACGCCTCCAGCCTCCGAGTGCTCGCCAAGTGTGGGTTCACCGACCTGCGTGGCGCCGACGAGGACGGGCATCTGGTGATGGCCAGGCCGGTGCCCGGTGGCAGAATGGAAGAATGAGTACGCCCAAGCTCGTCGCCACAGACCTGGACGGCACTCTGGTCAGGGCGGACGGTTCGGTCTCGGACTTCACGCGTGGCGTGCTCGTGAAGCTCGAGGAGATCGGCGTGCCGGTCATCTTCGTGACCGGGCGGCCGCTGCGCTGGACCCGTGAGCTCTTCGAGCACATCGGCAGCGTCGGGCTGGCGATCGTCTCCAACGGAGCCCTGGTCTGGGACGTCGCCTCCGATCAGCCCCGGCTCACCCGGCTGATCGAGCCTGCCCTCACCGCCGAGGTGGCGGCGATGCTGAAGGACGAGGTCCCCGGGCTGGTCTTCGCGACCGAGTCGCTCGAGGGATGGTCGTGCGAGCCCGAGTTCGCGGCCCACACCTCCGACGCCCTCCGGCCCGCCAAGCGCATCGCGCCGATCGAGCAGCTCGCCGACGAGCCGCTGATCAAGCTGCTCGCCCGCCGTGACGACCACGACGACGCCGACGAGCTGCTCGCGGCTGCGGCGGCCGTCGTCGGTGATCGCGTCAACGTCACCCACTCGTCGTTCCCGCTGCTGGAGATCAGCGCTCCCGGGGTCACCAAGGCCTCCACCCTGGAGCTGGTCTGCACCGAGCTCGGCATCTCCGATGCGGACGTGATCGCCTTCGGGGACATGCCCAACGACCTGCCGATGCTGACCTGGGCCGGGACGTCGTACGCCATGGCGGACGCCCATCCGAGCGTGGTCGCGTGCGCGTCGCATCTGGCGCCCGGGCACGAAGATGACGGTGTCGCGCGGGTCCTGGCTGGAGTCTTCGGCCTGTGACTGGTTTGATCTTCGCCATGCGCCGCGTCCCCCAGCTCCTCGCTGCCGTTGCTCTTGCTGCGACAGCGGCGGTCATGACGAGCCCCGCACCTGCCTCGGCAGCCCCCGCCACATCGACGGTGACGGCTCCCGCGAAGTGCCCCGCGTTCAAGGTCAGCGATGCCGTCAAGGAGCCCCTGGTCTTCCACGCACGGGTGACCGGCCCGGGCAAGGCGACCAAGAGCGCCGGCCAGGTGGTCTACCCGGTGACCGTGGTCAAGGCGCTCCGGGGAGTCACCGGCGGCAGCAACCTCCGAGTCACGCTCAACCCCGGCCCGTGCCAGAAGAAGTCGCTGACCACCCAAGAGGACTACTACTTCTTCGTGCAGAAGAAGGGCGACACGATCCTCGCCGCCGGCAGCGCGCCGCGCGTCGAGGAATACACCGACAAGCTCCAGGCCGAGATCGCCAAGGAGTTCCCCGAGGTGATCGCCCCCGAGCCCCAGCAGGTGAGCTTCAGCGAGCCCGCTTCCCCCGAGGGTCAGAAGCTCGTCGAGCTCGCCGCCCCCGGCGTCGCGCTCGTGGTGGTCGGCATCCTCGGCCTGATCATCGTGATGATCCTCGGGCGACGGAAGGCCGCGTAGCCGGGGTCGTCGGACCAGCCTCCGGCGCCCACCCCGGCGGCCGGAAGGTGTAGCCCAGCTTGAGCCGCCAGCCGTCGGCGCTGCGTACGTCGTCCCAGAGCTCACGGAACGCGCCGTACTCCAGCCTGAGCAGGTTGTAGGTGTCGACCTTGTAGGTCAGGCCGTACGTCGGGCGCTGGCGCTCCGGCTGGAAGGTGCCGAAGAGGCGGTCCCAGATGATCAGGATGCCGGCGTAGTTCTTGTCCAGGTACTCCGGGTCGGAGCCGTGGTGGACGCGGTGGTGGCTCGGCGTGTTGAAGACGAGCTCGATCGGGCGCCATAGCTTGCCGATCGTCTCGGTGTGCACGAAGAACTGGTAGATCAGGTTGATCGAGAAAGCGATGTAGATCGCCGCCGGGGAGATGCCGAGGAACGGCAGCGGCAGGAAGAAGAAGAACTCGAACCACGGGTTCCACTTCTGCCGCAGCGCGGTCGCGAACGTCATGTACTCGCTCGAGTGGTGTGCCTGGTGGGCCGCCCAGCCGACCCTCGTCCGGTGCACGAAGCGGTGGTTCCAGTAGTACGCGAGGTCGACGACCACGACCGAGATCGCCAGGCCCCACCACGTCGCCGGGATCTGCCACAGCGACGCGTAGGCGAAGATCGCCGCATAGACCGCGAAGGTCAGCACCTTGAACACGGTCATCGACACGATCGAGCCGAGGCCCATCAGGATCGAGGTGCGCGCGTCCTTGAAGACGTAGCCGGCCAGGTTGTCGTCGTGGTCGAGCCACTTCAGCGCCGCCAGCTCGATCAGGATCGAGATCACGAAGAACGGGATGGCGTACGTCAAGGGGTTCTTCAACGGGTCGAGCATGTCGTTCATGGGGGACCTCCAGGGATATGACCTTCGAGTAAGTTACCTCAAGGTCATATGCCGCCGCTAGACTCTCGGACATGTCACGGGCCAACGCTGGAACCAAAGGCGTCCCACGCGCCGACCGCGAGCTGCAGATCGTGCGGGCGGCCTGTGAAGTGTTCGGCACCATCGGGTTCGCCAAGGCGTCGGTCGCGGGGATCGCTGCCGACGCCGGCATCTCGAAACCGCTGGTCTACCAGTACTTCGGCTCCAAGGAAGGGCTCTTCTCCGCCTGCCTCACCTATGGCGCCGAGCTGCTCGCCGGCGACATGGAGCGGGTCGCCGCCGACGACTCGGTCGGTCTCGAACGCGGTCTGCGCACCCTCGACGGGATCTTCCGCATCCTCGAGCCCCAGCCGTGGCTGTGGCGGCTCTTCTTCGACAGGACCGCTCCGGAGACGGGTGACGTCGCCGCGGTGAGGGCCGTCTACACCGACCGCATCACCCGGCTGGCGATGGAGGGGGTCGGCGAGCTGATGGCACTCGTCGGGGACGACGACCCGCTCGATGTCTCCGCGATGACCGCCGTGTGGATGAACGTCGTCGACTCGCTCGTCACCTGGTGGCTCGATCATCCCGAAGTCACGCCGAGCGAGATGACCGCGCGGTGCTACCGGCTCATCGTGGCGCTCTCCGGCGCGGAGCCGCCCGCCCCGATCGTCGCGGATCCGGCTGCTCGCTGAGTGTGCGGGCATTTCCCGCCATGGCGGGAAAATGCGGCGTCGCGATGGCGGGGCCCAGGCGTTTCGGCGCCATGGCGGGAAAGTGCCCGCCGCGAGTAGCCTTCGCGCGTGAGCATCGGCAGAGACCTGCAGTCGGCCATCTTCCGCAAGGGCCTGTTCGGCCACCGTCCCGTGGTGCCGACCGAACCCTCGGCGCTCGCCGAGGCCGCCCATCGGGCGATGAGCAAGGAGGCCTGGGCGTACGTCGACGGCGGAGCCGGCCAGCAGCGCACCCTCGCGGCGAACACCGCCGCCTTCGACCACTTCCGGCTGGTGCCGCGCATGCTCACCAACGTCGAGACCCGCGACCTGCGCACCACGCTGTTCGGTGTGGACATGCCGGCGCCGCTGATGCTCGGCCCGGTCGGCGTGCTCGAGCTCGCCCACCCGCGCGCCGAGCACGAGGTCGCCGCGGCGGCCCGCGCGACGGGCATCCCGATGGTGATCTCCACCCAGGCGTCGGTCCCGATGGAAGAGGTCGCCGAGGACCTGGGCGACACCCCACGGCTCTACCAGCTCTACTGGTCGAAGGACGAGTCGATCGTCGAGTCCTTCGTACGCCGCGCCGAGGCCATCGGCTCCGACGCGCTGGTCGTCACCCTCGACACGCACATGCTGGGGTGGCGTACGCGTGATCTCGATCTGGGCTACCTGCCCTTCGCGAGAGGGCTCGGGATCGCCCAGTACACCTCCGACCCGGCCTTCCGGGCCCTCGTCGAGCAGCGGATCTCGGCGGGCTCCGGGATGAGCGTGCGACCCGGGCTCCGGGAGATCCCCTCGGCGCTCACCGCGGTCGCCTCCATGGCCCAGCACCATCCGGGCAAGCTCGTCGACAACCTTCGCTCCGGTCACGCCCGAGCCGCGGTCGAGACCTTCCTCGACGTCTTCTCCCGCTCCGACCTGATCTGGGACGACCTCGACCGGCTGCGGGAGATGACCGACCTGCCGATCGTGCTGAAGGGGCTCCAGGCGCCCGAGGACGCCCGGCGCGCGCTCGAGCACGGCGTCGACGGCATCATCGTCTCCAACCACGGCGGCCGCCAGGTCGACGGCGCCATCGCCTCGATCGACGCGCTGCCGAGCATCGTCGACGAGGTCGACGGCCGCATCCCGGTCCTCTTCGACTCCGGCATCCGCTCCGGCGCCGACATCCTCAAGGCACTCGCCCTGGGTGCCGACGCGGTCCTCCTCGGCCGCCCGTACGTCTACGGCCTCGCCCTCGCCGGTGCCGCCGGTGTCCAGGCCGTCCTGGAGCACATGATCGCCGAGCTCGACCTCTCCCTCGGCCTGGTCGGCTGCCGCTCCGTCGAGGAGATCGGCCGCGAGCTCCTCGGCTGAAGTTCGGGTCAGACTGAGAGCAGGGACACGTCCGGGGCGCGCCAAGTTCATACTTTATGAGGGGGCGCTATCTGTGAACCCCACTTACGATGCAGGTGATGAACCCGCAATCTCCGCCTGACATCGTCGTGATCGGCGGCTCCAACATGGATCTCCACGCTCGAGCCCACGAGCAGGTGGTGATGGGTTCGAGCATGTCCGGATCAGCGGGCCTCTCGCCCGGTGGGGTGGGCCGCAACGTCGCGGAGAACCTCGCCCGGCTGGGCGACTCGGTGGCGCTGGTCTCGGTCGTCGGTGACGACCCGATCGGCGACGAGGTGATCAGCTACACCGAGGACGTCGGCGTCGACTGCACCTACGTCCGACGCCGGGCAGACGTCCGCACCGGCACCTACAACGCCGTGCTCGACTCCTCCGGTGAGCTGGTGGTCGCGGTGGCCGACATGGCCGCGACCGACGAGTTCTCGCCGCTGGTCGTGGAGGCGGCCCGCGACCTGATCAAGAACGCGCGTGGTGTGCTCGTCGAGGGCAACATCCCGGTACGCACCGCCGACGTGGCGATCGACCTCGCCCGCGAGTTCGGCGTGCCCGTCGGGTTCGACCCGGTCTCGGTGTCGAAGGCGAGGCGGGCGCGTGACCTGATCCGGGCCGATCGCGAGCTCTACCTGGTCACGCCCAACCAGGCCGAGCTGGCCGCGCTGACCGACCTGCCCGCCGGCACCGACGCCGAGATCGAGAAGGCCGTCCACTCGCTGCACGACCGCGGTGTCGGCGTCGTCTGGGTGCGCCTCGGGGCCCGCGGATCGGTGATCAGCTACGACGACGTCTACCAGGAGCTTCCCGCTGTGCCGACCGATGTCGTCGATGTCACCGGCGCCGGCGACGCGATGCTGGCCGCGTTCACGCACGAGGTCCTCCGTGGCGTCGACCTGGTCGAGGCAGCCCGGTTCGGGCACGCCGCGGCAGCGTTGACCTGCGGCACCCACGACACCGTCCGGATGGACCTCGACGAGACCCTCGTGCGGGACCTGGCGTGAAGGTGAGGCTCACCGAGGAGGTCGCCACGGCGCTCGCCGAGGGCCGCCCGGTCGTCGCGCTCGAGTCGACCATCATCAGCCACGGCATGCCCTATCCCGACAACGTCAAGATGGCCACCGAGGTCGAGCAGATCGTGCGCGACAACGGCGCCGTCCCGGCCACGATCGCGCTGCTCGACGGCGTTCCGCGCGCCGGCCTCGACCAGGACGACCTCGAGCTGCTCGCCTCCGACCCCGAGGTGACCAAGGTCAGCGTCCGCGACCTGCCCTACGTCGTCGCCCGCGGTCTCCACGGCGCGACCACGGTCGCGGCCACCATGCGCCTGGCGGCCATGGTCGGGATCAGGACGTTCGTGACCGGTGGGCTCGGTGGCGTACACCGGGGTGCGGCGACGTCCTTCGACATCTCCGCCGACCTGACCGAGCTCGCCCGCACCCAGGTCGCGGTGGTCAGTGCCGGGGTGAAGTCGATCCTCGACATCGGCCTGACCCTGGAGACCCTGGAGACCTATGGGGTGCCGGTCCTGGTCAACGGGAGCGACGAGTTCCCGGCCTTCTACTCCCGCAGCTCCGGGTTCGCCGCGCCGCTGCGCATCGACGGCCCCGACGAGGCCGCCGCGGTGATGAAGGCCACCTGGGACCTCGGCCTCCCCAGCGGCCTGGTCATCGCCAACCCGGTCCCGGTCGCCGACGAGATCCCCGCCGAGGTGATCGGGAAACACATCGACCAGGCCCTCGCCGATGCCGAGGCACGCGACATCCACGGCAAGGACATCACCCCGTTCCTGCTCGCCAGGATCGTCGAGCTGACCGGCGGTGACTCCCTGGCGACCAACATCGCGCTGGTACGCGACAACGCAGCCTTCGGCGCACAAATGGCCGCATCTCATGTTGCCGCGTGACGAACGATCACCACTCGTTCACCCGGGCGACACCGCACGTGGCCTAACGTCTCGTCTACCTATGCGTTGATCCTCCCGTGACCGTCAGCCCCCACTCCGGCCCCGCCAGAAACGGCCCGTCCAGGCGCACCCTGCTCAAAGCAGGCCTGATCGGTGGTGCCGGTGTCGTCGCCGGCCCGATGCTGTGGACACAGGCGGCCAGGTCGGCCGCGCCGGCCACCGGCGTACATCTGTCCTACGGTGCCGACCCGATCAAGCAGATGAACGTCTCCTGGTCGACCGCCGGGTCGGTGCAGGCGTCGCGGCTCGACCTGGGTGTGACGCCCGACTACGGCCTCACCCTGCGACCCGAGTCGCTCTCCTCGATCCGGGTCGACAGCGCCTACCACCACGTCGACCTCAGCGACCTGCGAGCGGGCACGCGCTACTACTACCGGCTCAGCCACGACGGGGGCACCCCGACGAGGGGCTCGTTCACCACCGCCCCGAAGACCACGGGGTCCTTCCGGTTCGCCGCCTTCGGCGACATGGGTGTGGCCGAGGACGCCGCACGCAACGTGAACCTGATCCGTCAGCAGGGCGCCGAGTTCGCGTTCGTCGTCGGCGACATCGCCTACGCCGACACCGGCGGCCAGGGCAAGAGCAGGGAGACGCAGCAGGACTACGGTGTCTGGGACGAGCTCCTGACCCAGATCCAGCCCAGCGCCAACGCGATCCCGTGGATGACCGTCGTCGGGAACCACGAGATGGAGAACGGCAACGGCGAGCTCGGCTACGACGGCCACCGCGCTCGCTTCCGACACCCCGGCAACGGTGCCGGCGGCGGACAGGAGACCTACTCCTTCGTCCGCGGCAACGTCGCCTTCATCGCTCTCGACGGCAACGACGCGACGTACGAGTACACGCGGAACGCGGGCTACCTAGGCGAGACGCTCGACCGCTGGCTCGAGCAGCGGCTGGCCGACTTCCGGGCGCGTCGCGACATCGACTTCATCCTGGTCGGCTTCCACCAGTGCGCCTACTGCACCAACATCGCGCACGCCTCCGACGGCGGCATCCGCGACCGCTGGGAGGCGCTCTTCGACCGCTATCAGGTCGACGTCGTGATCAACGGCCACAACCACTGCTACGAGCGCACTCACCTGATGCGCGACGGCAAGCCGGTCCAGGAGGCGCCGCGCGGCTCCACGGTCAGCACCAACCAGGGGACGATCTACATCACCGCCGGCGGCGGTGGCGGGTCGACCTACCCCGACGTCCTGCCCGTGCTCTCCTACTACACCGACGCGCACGGCCTGAAGATCCCCGAGCCCACGACCTACCGCGCCGTCGGCGACGCGACCCACTCGGTCGCGTTCTTCGACGCGCACCCGCGCGACGCGCACGGGCAGGCGAGGCTGGACCTCGAAGTCATCGCCACCGACGGCTCCGAGGTCGACACGCTCACGATCGCTAGGTCACGTTGATGGGCACCCAATTAGAGTTGATGCGCGTGGGGGGATTCAGAAGGAGGAAGCCGAGGCTGCTCAGCGTCGTCGTGCCGGTCTACAACGTGGCCGACTACGTCGCCGACAGCCTCGACAGCATCCTTCATCAGCCGTTGCGCGAGGTCTGTGCCATCGAGGTGGTCGTCGTCGACGACGGTTCGACCGACGGGTCGGCCGAGATCGTCAAGAGCATCGCGGCCACGGATCCCCGAGTCACGCTGATCACCCAGCCCAACTCCGGTGTCTCCATCGCCCGTCACACCGGGATCGAGGCCACCACCGGTGACCTGCTCACCTTCGTCGACCCCGATGACATCCTGCCCCGTGACGCCTGGAGCACGATGGTGAAGACGCTGCGGCGTACGGGCTCCGACTTCGTCGTCGGATCGGCCGAGCGCGTCACCCTCGTGAACGGCGAGGAGCGGAGGTACGTCACCCCGCTGATGCGCCGCAACCACACCCGGACCCGCCTCAGATGCCGGATCGAGGATGCCCCGCTGATGCTCGCGGACGTGTTCGTGTGGAACAAGATCTTCCGGCGCTCCTTCTGGACCGACAACGACATCACCTTCCCCGAGCGCACCCGCTACCAGGACCAGGTGGCCCTGACCCAGGCGTTCCTGGCCGCCAGGAACTTCGACATCCTCACCGACGTCGTCTACGACTGGCGGGTCCGCTCCGACTTCTCCTCCGCGACCCAGAAGCGCGCCCAGATCGCCAACCTGCTCGAGCGGATCACCACCAAGCGCCAGACCGTCGAGCTCGTGGCCGGCTCGGGCTCGTCGAAGCTGATGCGGACGCTGCGCACCGAGATCCTCCCGATCGACATGTGGGAGCACTTCCGGGCGTCGGTCAACCCCACCACCGAGGATCCGGACCGCTACTGGTCGCTGCTGCGCGGCGCCGTCCTCGAGTTCTGGTACGACGCCGGCGTCCCCTTCGAGGAGACCACCGTCCCGCGTGGCCAGCGCCTGATGGCCTGGCTGGTCTCGCAGGACCGCCGCGACGACCTCGCCGCTCTCATCGAGACGATCGACGAGCGGGGGCCGGCCAAGGGGATCGAGGCGTTCGCCGCCGCGGAGGACCTGCCCGTCGGGCTCTGAGCGCCGGGATCTCGTCGGCGCCCACCAGAAGCCCCAGGGCGTATAACACGGCCCTAGAGGCTCAGGGACCTAAGACCTGCGATATACCCAGATGCGCAGGGAATTGGGCGATTCCCGTTGCAAGGGTGTCCCCCTGGGGGCAAGGTGTGGGCACCCCACGCCATTGCTTCGAGGAGCCCACTGAATGCCCAGCGTCGAGCTGTCGGCCGGTCCGATCGATTTCGAGGATACCGGCGGTGACGGACCTGTCCTCGTACTCCTCCATGGAGTGCCGATGGACGGCCGTGTGTGGCGCCGTGCGCTGCCCTATCTCGGTGGCTTCCGAGTGATCCGGCCCACGCTCCCGTTGGGTGGTCACCGGCAGCCGATGCGGCCCGACGCGGACCTCAGTCAGCAGGGCGTGGCGAGCATCCTCGGCGACTTCCTCGACGCGCTCGACCTCCACGACGTCACCCTGGTCCTCAACGACTGGGGCGGTGGCCAGTTCCTCATCAACGCCGACCGCACCGACCGCATCGCGCGGCTGGCGCTGGTGGCGTGCGAGGCCTTCGACAACTACCCGCCCAAGGCGGCCAAGCCGCTGGCGGTGCTCTCGAAGATGCCGCCGCTGTTCACCGCCGCGCTGCAGCTGTTCCGCATGGAGAGCTTCCGGCAGATGAGCTCCGGCTACGGCGGGATGTCGGTCGACAAGAGCTACCACCTCTACGACGACCTCGTTCACGGCTGGTTCGCGCCGGCGCTGACCGACCGGGCGATCCGCCGCGACTTCATCAAGTTCGCCGGCGGCGCACCTGGTCGCGACGAGCTGCTCGAGCTGGCCGAGGGGCAGCAGAAGTTCACCAAGCCGGTGCTGGTGGTCTGGGCCGACCAGGACACGATGATGCCCGCCGAGCACGGTCCGCGCCTGGCCGCGCACTATCCCGACGCGCGGCTGGAGATCGTCAAGGACTCCTCGACGCTGGTGCCGATCGACCAGCCCGAGCTGCTCGCCGGGCTACTTCGAGAGTTCGCTCTCAGCGGGAGCGCGCCGGTTGACCCGGTAGGCGAGGAAGCTCGGGACGAGTAGCGCGCACAGCGCGATCCCGAGGAGGTTGAGCAGGCCGCCACCGGTGGTCGCGATCGCGGTGCCGACCACGGCCGCCGCGCCTCCGTGCAGGACGTCGGCCACCCGAGGGCCACCCGCGACGACCACCGTGAAGACCCCCTGCAGCCGGCCGCGTACGTTGTCGTCGGCCGCCGACTGCAGGATCGACATCCGGATGGCCGCGGAGGCCACGTCGGCGGCGCCGGCGACCATCATGAAGAACACGGCGAGGCCCAGCATGAGCGCCGTGGTGCGCTTGTCCACAGCGAGATCCGCGAACCCCACGGTGATCCCGAACAGGGTGATCCCGAGGGCCCACACGGCGATGCACCAGATGACCACGCGCCCCTGGGCCTCGATCCGCGAGACCCAGCCGGAGAAGATCCCGCCGATCACCGCACCTGCCGGGATGGCCGCGAAGAGCAGCGCGAACGCGATCCCGCCGTCCGAGGGACCGCCGAAGGACTCGTGCGCGATCTGCGGGAACAGCGCCCGTGGCATCGCGAAGACCATCGCGATCAGGTCGACGACGAAGCTCATCATCAGCACCGGCTGATGCCGCAGGTAGGCGAACCCGTCCCACACCGAACGCAGCCCGGGGACCTTCGCGCCGGCGCCCTCGACCGGGAGCCTCGGCAGCAGCACGACCGCGTAGAGGGTCGCGAAGAGGGTGACGGTGTCGATGGCGTACAGCCAGGTGAACCCGGTGAACGGCAGCATCACGCCGGCGACCAGCGGTCCCGCGATGGCACCTGCCTGGAAGACCGTCATCTGCAGCGAGTTGGCGGCCGGGAGCAGGTGGACGGGCAGGATCTTGGGCAGCAGCGAGTTCCGGGTCGGCGAGTTGACCGCGAAGAAGGCCTGCTGCACCGAGAAGAGGCACAGCAGCAGCCAGACGTTGGTGTTGCCGAGCGCGGACTGGAGCCAGAAGAGCGCACTGGTGCCGATCAGCCCGATGGTCGAGATCATCAGGATCGTGCGCCGGTCGAAGTGGTCCGCGAGCGCGCCGCCGTAGAGACCGAAGACGATCAGCGGGACCAGCCCGAAGACACCCGTCAGCCCGACGTACGCCGAGGAGCCGGTGTCCGCGTAGATCTGGGCCGGCACCGCGACGACGGTCAGCTGCGCGCCGACCATGGTGATGATCCCGGCGATCCACAGCCGCCGGAAGTGCGGCTCCTGGAGGGGGCGGGTGTCGGCGACGGCACCCTTGAGCTTTGCGGTGATGCTCACTTCTGCGGGGCCTTCAACATGGTTACCGATGCTAAACGACTGAATTTACCTGGAGAAATTCCGATGAGAGGTGTCGGATCGGGGTGTAGACGTTCGTAGCAAGGGTGAGAGGCGGTCACCGAGGCCGTCCGACACAAAGGAGTGAGCACCATGGCCAAGTACCTGATGTCCGTGTGGGGCCCCGACTCGGACTACGAGAAGGAGAACTACGGCTACGCCTCGCCGGAGGAGATGATGGCCTCGTTCGAGGCGACCGGGAAGTTCAACGACAAGCTCCAGGAAGAGGGCTACTTCGTCTTCGCCGACGGCCTCGATGCCGCGAAGACAGCGACCGTCGTCGACGGCCAGGGCGAGAAGCCGGTCATCACCGACGGCCCCTACGCAGAGGCCAAGGAGTACATGGCCGGCTTCTGGATCATCGACGTCCCCGACCTCGACGTCGCGCTCAAGCTGGCCGGCGAGGCCTCCGCGGCCTGCCTCGGCAAGGTCGAGGTGCGCCCGATGCAGACCGGCCCCGAGGCGTGAACCGCCGTTGACGGATATTGACGAGGCGATCACCCGGGCTCACCACGAGGAGTGGGCACGGGTGGTCGCCAGCCTCGCCAAGCGCTTCGGCGACCTCGACATCGCCGAGGAGGCCGCGGCCGAGGCGTTCACGGTCGCGGTCGAGCGTTGGCCGCTCGATGGCGTACCTCCCAACCCGGGCGCCTGGCTCACCACCACCGCCAACCGCCGCGCGATCGACCGGATCCGCCGCGAGTCCAAGCGTGACGACAAGCAGAAGGAGGCCGTCGCGATGCACGATGACACCCCGCACGAGCCTCTCGGCGCCATCGAGGACGACCGGCTCCGACTGCTGTTCACCTGCTGCCACCCCGCGCTCGCGCCCGAGGCGCGGATCGCGCTGACGCTGCGCATGGTCGGCGGCCTGACCGTGCCCGAGATAGCGAAGGCCTTCCTGGTCCAGGAGACCACGATGGGCCAGCGAATCACCCGCGCGAAGACCAAGATCAAGGCAGCCCACATCCCTTACCGGGTCCCCGAGGCGGCCGACCTCCCCGAGCGTGTCTCGGGCGTCCTGGCCGTCCTCTTCCTGGTCTTCAACGAGGGCTACCTCTCCTCCGGCGACCACGAGAACTCCGTACGCGGCGACCTGACCCTCGAGGCCATCCGGCTGACCCGCCTGGTCCGTGGGCTGCTCCCCGACGACGGCGAGGTCGCCGGCCTGCTGGCCCTGATGCTGCTGATCGAGGCGCGGCGTACGGCTCGGATCTCGGCGACCGGCGAGCTGGTCCGGCTCGACGAGCAGGACCGCGGCTCGTGGGATCTCGCACTGATCGCCGAGGGTCACGCGCTGGTGCGCGAGCGGCTCGGCGTCGTCGCGAACGGTGGCCCGCGGCCCGGGCGCTACCAGATCCTGGCCGCCATCAACGCGGTGCACACCTCGGTGCGCGACGCCCGCGACACGGACTGGTCGCAGATCGTCGCGCTCTACGACCAGATGGTCCGGGTCGACGGGTCACCCATCGTCCGGCTCAACCGCGCGATCGCCGTCGCCGAGCTGGACGGGCCCGAGGTCGCGCTCGCCGAGATCGACCGGCACCTGGGGTCCAGCCTGGACGACTACCACGCCTTCCATGCCACCCGTGCCGATCTGCTGCGCCGGCTCGGCCGCAGCGGCGACTCCCGGGCGGCGTACGACAAAGCTATCGAGCTAGCCGAGAACGCCGCCGAAGTCGCGCTGCTGACCAGGCGAAGGGATCAGCTCGGACGGAGCTGATCTGGCGCAAGTGTCGGACTACCCCGACGACGAGGAACTTCGACCCTGAGCTGTGGATCAGCACTCAGTCGAGGATCGCCGTGGCTTCGATCTCCACGAAGAACTCGGGGGTGAAGAGTGCTTGGACCCCGATGATCGTGATCGGCGGGGTCGGAGCGGGTAGGCCCTCCAGCTCCTGTGCTCGGGCGATGCCGGCGAGCACCTCGTCCCACATCTCCGGCACCCAGTCGACGATGTAGAAGGTCAGTCGCGCCAGATTCTCGACGCCGCCGCCCGCGCCCTTGACGCCGATGATGATGTTCTGCAGTGCCGCGTGGACCTGGCCGGCGAGGTCGGGAGCGGCCGGCTTGAAGTCCGGCGTGACACCGGCCTGCCCCGCCAACAGCATCAGTCGGGATCCGGTGCCGACGGCGACCGGCGCGTAGTCGGTCTGTTGAAGTAGTCCGTCCGGGTGCAGCAGTTCAACGGTCATTTCGATCTCTCTCCTGTGTTTTCGCGCCTGCTCGTACCGGTCGGCGCGAGCGTCTCTATCACTGATAGAGACGCTCGGAGAGGAGGATCTATTCCCGCGGATGGTCCGGGACCAGTGCGTCCACGACGAAGGCCACGTGCTGACGACGCAACCGCTCCTTCTCGGCTTCCGGGATGTGCGCCATCGGGGTGTCGAGCAGCACCGCCGCCAGGCCGTGGCAGGCCGCCCATACGTGAAGGGCGGCGTCGTCGGCGTACGTCCGCTCGTACGCGGCCGCGACGCCGGCAACCGCCTGCTGGAGGATCTCGAAGGCTGCGTAGCCGGAGCGCCCGCGTGCGGAGCCGTGGGGTCGCTCGAGCTCGTCGGCGGACGAGTTCGAGATGACTGCTCGGAACAGCCCTTCGTGGTCGCGCGCGAAGTGCAGGTAGGCGAGGCACACGGCCGTGAGCTCCTGCTGGGGAGACGGGGCGTTCTCGGAGGCGTCGCCGAGTGAGTCTGCGAGAGCTGCCGTGGCACGCCTGCTCACCGCGAGCATCAGGTCCGCGCGGTTCTTGAAGTGCCAGTAGGCCGTCGCGGCCGAGACCCCGGCCTGCCGTTGCACCTCTCGCACCGACACCGAGTCGGGTCCGGACCTGGCTGTCAGCTCGTAAGCGATATCGAGGACGCGGTTGGCCACATCAGGGGTCGTAGGAGTCGACACCGCTCTATTGTGCGCTGAGGATGAGAACGCAGCCCCAATTGATCATCGCCCTGCTTGATCAGACCGATCGCCGGGCCGCGGCTGAAGAAAACTTCGTCCGGAGCTGTCGGATCGGCATGGATGCGTTCGTAGAAGAAGTGGGTGGCGGTCACCGGACCGCCTCGGAGACGAGGAGACGAAACGAATGCCCGAGTACATGATCGCGTTCAACGACGAGTGGGTGGCCGAGCACACGACCGACCAGCTGCGCGAGAAGAGCATCGCCTCGAAGGCCGTGCTCGACGAGATGAAGGCCGCCGGGGTCTTCGTCTACGCCAACGGCGGGATCGACGCCTCGACCGCTCTCTTCAGCGTCGAGGCCGACAACGGGGCGGCCGTCTTCACCGACGGTCCCTTCGTCGAGACCAAGGAGCACATCGGCGGATTCACGGTCATCGACGTGGCCGACGACGAGGCGGCGCGCTACTGGGCCGGCAAGCTGGCGGTCTGTCTCGACTGGCCGCAGGAGGTCCACCGCTTCCCGAACGAGTATTCCTGGGACGACTGAGCCTCGACCTGGTCCGACGCTTCGCCGGATCTCGGCGGCGAAGCGTTTCAGGTCGTGGCAGGCTTGCTGCATGAGTACGCCAGCGCCGCTTGCCCTGCCCGAGACCGACGCCGCGGAGACCTGGGTCAAGGAGCGTACGTCCACGACGCTGACCCATGTGCGGGAGCTGGCTGAGCAGCTGCGGACCGCGCCGCCGAGCGAGGCGATCGAGGTGCTGAGGGCCTGGGACGAGCTCTCCCTCGAGCTCGGCTCGCTCGGTGGCCTGGCCGGGCTGCTCGCCAATGTTCACCCCGTCGAGGCGGTCCGCACTGCGTGCGAGGACACCGAGGTCGAGGTCGACCGGCTGCGCACCGAGCTCACCCAGGACCAGGCCCTCTACCGCGTCTTCGCCGACCTCCCCACGGAGCAGACCGCGGCGCTCGACCCGCTGGCCGAGCGGCTCCTGGAGAAGACGCTGCAGGACTTCACCCGTGCCGGTGTCGACCGCGACGACGCCACCCGGTCCCGGCTCACCGCGATCAACGAACGGCTCACCGAGCTCAACCTCGAGTTCTCCCGGGTGAGCCGGGACGACGTACGCATCACCCTGGCCACGCCCGAACAGCTGGACGGGATGCCGGCCGACTGGCTGGAGGCGCACCCGGTCGACGACAAGGGGCTCGTGGCGATCACCACCGACTACCCCGACGCGCTACCGGCGCGGATGTTCGTGAAGGACCCGGCGATCCGGAAGGCCGTCACCGTGGCCGGGCTCGAGCGCGGCTGGCCGCACAACGAAGCGGTCCTGAAGGAGATGTTCGCGCTGCGTCACGAGCTGGCCAACCTGGTCGGCTACGAGGACTGGCCGGCCTTCGACGCAGCGGTGAAGATGATCGGTGAGGGGCCGGCGATCCCGGAGTTCATCGACAAGATCGCCGGCGCCGCCGAGGGGCGGATGAAGCGTGACCTCGAGGTGCTCCTCGACCGCTACGACCGTGACGTCCCTGGGGCCAGTGCGGTCTCCGCCGCCGACGCGCTCTACTACGAGGAGCTGGTGCGGCAGGAGAAGTACGACGTCGACAGCCAGGTGGTGCGTACGTTCTTCGACTTCGCGAAGGTGCACCAGGGGCTGCTCGATGTCACCGGCCGGCTCTTCGGGCTGCGCTACGAGCCGGTCTCCGACGTCGTCACCTGGCACGAGGACGTGAGCGTCTTCGACGTCTATCAGCAGGACGGCGACGAGCCCCTCGGCCGGATCTTTCTCGATCTGCACCCTCGCGAGGGCAAGTACAAGCACGCCGCGCAGTTCGACCTGGCCCCCGGCGTGAAGGGCCGGCAGCTCCCCGAGGGCGTGCTGGTCTGCAACTTCTCCCGCGGTCTGATGGAGCACGACCACGTGGTGACCCTCTTCCACGAGTTCGGCCACCTGATCCACCACGTGCTCGGCGGACAGGGCGAGTGGGCGCGTTTCTCCGGGGTCGCGACGGAGTGGGACTTCGTCGAGGCGCCGAGCCAGATGCTCGAGGAGTGGGCGTGGGACGCCGACGTGCTCCAGACCTTCGCCACCGACGCGGCCGGCGAGCCGATCCCGGCCGACCTGGTCGCGCGGATGCGTGCCGCGGACGACTTCGGCAAGGGCTACCACGCGCGGCAGCAGATGTTCTACGCCGCGATCTCCTACTGGTTCCACAAGGAGCAGCCCGACGACCTGACCAAGCGGCTCGAGGAGCTCCAGGCCGCCTACTCTCCCTACCCCTACCTCGCGGGCACCCACTTCTTCGCCAACTTCGGCCACCTGGGCGGTTACTCGTCGGCCTACTACACCTACATGTGGTCGCTGGTCATCGCGAAGGACCTGTTCAGCGCCTTCGACCGCGACAACCTGTTCGACCCCGAGGTGGCGGGCCGCTACCGCGACCTCGTGCTCGCCCGCGGTGGTGAGAAGGACGCCGCCGACCTGGTCGCCGACTTCCTCGGCAGGCCCTACTCCTTCGATGCGTACGCGGCCTGGCTGGTCTCCTGACGCGATCACCGACCCCGGGCGGCAGCGTCGCGATACCCGCTAGGGTACGTCCGCTGAATGTTCGTCAGCGTCGCCCGGCACTCCTCGTGCCTTCCCCCAGGCAGGTCCTTCAGATGTATCTCCGCCCGGGTCGCTCGACCCGTCTTCTCGCCCTCGCCATCCTCGGATTTCTCGGTGCCACGCTGCTCACCGCCGCTCCGGCAGCTGCCAACACCGCGCCCCGGATCACCAAGGCCACCATCTCCACGTGGATGCCGGTGAAGACCGAAGGGCTCATCCAGTGGACCCCCGCGTTCTCGTACGCAGCGAGTGACGACCAGGGCGTCACCGGGTTCCAGGTGCAGCGGAAGAGCGCGCCGTGGAGCACCTCCCCGACGCGCCGAGCCACGATGAGCGCAGCGGCCTATGTATGGCGGGCGGACGGTTCCAGCACGTGGCTCTACCCGTCCCGGACCTCGGTCCGAGGTCGCCTGGACCCCGGTGCCGTCGACTGTTTCCGGGTTCGGGCCAAGGACGCGGCGGGGTTGACCTCGGCATGGACGGGCTGGCGCTGCGCGCACGCCCCGATGCGGGCCGCCGAGACCTGGTCATGGTGCTGCCAGCCCAACCTGATCTCCGGCCTGCACCTCGACGGGTCCGCCGACGGCCCCGACGTCGCCTACGTGTCGACCCGGTTCGGCACGCAGCGCAGCAACGGGGCGTACTGCGCCAAGGGGGTTCGCCTCCGCGTGTTCAAGGGCCCCGGTCAGGGCAAGATGAACGTCTTCCTGGGCAGCTCGAAGGTCGGCGCCGTGAGCGCCTGGTCGCGCACCAGCGGATGGAAGTGGGCCACGGTGCGGCGCTCCACCGATGCGTGCGGACGAGTGCGTCTGGTTCCGCTGACGCGAGCTCCGGTGCAGATGACCCGGAACTACATGCTCTACTGACGCGGGGCGCTGACGGGCGCTTATAACACGCGTTCGATGCGTACGAACACGAAATCCTTGTCTTGTAAAGGAATCGGTTATTTGCGTCCTATGGAGCGCCAAACTTGCGTCGTGGCTCCATCTGGACGAACGTCTCTGGAAGCAGAGGTGCCTGTTGCGCGCATCACTCGGGCTGCTCGTCGATCCCAGGCACCTTCTCAAAACCCTATTGAGGGGAGAGACAAATGGATGCCGTGAAGGACATCGACTGGGTGGGTCTCGGTGGCAAGGTGCTCGCCGCGATCGTCATCCTCGTCGTCACATGGATCATCGCGAAGATCGTCGCTTGGGCGTTCGCGAAGCTGACCTCGAAGATCCCGGTGCTCCAGAAGGCTGGGAATGACGGGGACACCATCGGCAAGAGCCTCGGTTCCGTGGCCGCCCTGCTGGTGTGGCTCTTCGGTCTGATCGCGCTGCTGGACCTGTTCGGGCTCAGTTCGGTGCTGACGCCGATCCAGGGTCTGCTCGACGGTGTGCTGGGCTTCCTGCCCAACCTCATCGGTGCGGTCTTCGTCTTCATCGTCGGCGCGCTCGTCGCCAAGGTCGTCCGCCAGCTCGTCGAGACCGCGCTCGGTGCGGTCCCGTTCGACAAGTGGCTCGGCAGCGGCAGCAAGCTCTCCGGCCAGGTCGACGCGACGGTGGGTGTGGACACCACTGCCGACTCGTACGACGCACCGGCCGCGCCCTCGGGTGCTGCCGCGCAGATCGTCAAGGTCATCGGTCTCGTTCTCTACTCGATCATCATGATCGTGGTGGCCATCGCCTCGCTGCAGATTCTCGGGATCAGCTCGATCTCGCGGCCTGCCGAGCTCATGCTCGCCATGATCCTGGCTGCGATCCCGAAGCTCATCGCCGCCGCGATCCTGCTCGGCATCGGAGTGGTCATCGCCCGCTTCGCCGCCGACGTCCTCGGTCAGCTCATCGACGGGCTCGGCTTCGACAATGCGCTCCACTCGATGGACGTGCTGCCGCAGGGGCAGAGCGCGACCCCGGCGATCACCAAGGTGATCCAGATCGGCATCGTGCTCTTCTTCGCCGTGATGGCGGCGCAGATGCTGGAGTTCCCGCAGATCACCGCGTTCATCGCCGAGGTGCTCGAGCTGGGTGGCCGGGTCATCTTCGGTGGCGCGATCATCGCTGCCGGTGTCGTGATCGCCTCGGTGCTCGCGAAGATCGTGCCCGGTTCGGCGTCGCAGATCCTGAAGTACGCCACGATCGTGCTCTTCGTCGCGATCGGGCTGAGCTTCATGGGTCTGGCCGACTCGATCATCAACCTCGGCTTCGGTGCCGTGGTCGTCGGTGGTGCCGCTGCCGCGGCGCTCGCCTTCGGTCTCGGTGGTCGAGAGGCTGCCGCCCGCCAGCTGGAGCGGCTCCAGGCTGAGAGCGGTGGCACGAGTCCCGCTGCCGCGCCGACCGCTCAGAACTCGACGCCGCCGCCGACGCCCGGCGTCTGATCGCACTCACGACCCTCAGGGTCTGACTCAGGGAGCCCCCGGATATTCGGGGGCTCCCTTTCATTTGGCTTGAATCGGTTGAATCCTCGGCGTACGATCACGATATATCGCGAAGGAACGCGATCTAGTCTTCCGAGAGTAAGAGAGAAACCTGATGAGTAACAACAACCCTTGGGGTGAGTGGATCGACCAGATGGGTCGAGAGTTCGGCAAGGGCGGCCCGCGCCGCTCCCATGGCTGGCAGGGTGGTCCCGGTTGGGGCGGACCCGGATGGGGTGGCCCCGGCGGCCCCGGTTGGCAGGGCGGCCACCACGGTCGCGGTCGTGGGCCGGCCGGCCCGCCGCCGTGGATCGCGGCGCTGCTCGGCTTCGAGAACCAGCCCCCGCAGCGGCCCGGTCCCCGCGTCCGTCGTGGTGACGTACGCTCCGCGATCATCTACGTGATGGCCGAAGCGGCCGAGCAGGGCCAGGTGATCAACGGCTACCAGGTGATCCAGCAGATCTCCGAGCGCAGCTCGGGTGAGTGGCGGCCGAGCCCCGGCTCGGTCTACCCGACCATCCAGCAGCTCGAGGACGAGGGTCTCGTGGAGTCCGACGACGAGCACGGCCGCCGGGCGATCCGGCTGACCGAGACCGGCAAGACCTACGCCACCGAGCACGCCGACGAGCTGGCAGCCGTCTGGAAGCCGTTCGACAAGGCCGTCGACAATGCTCGTGAGCAGAGCCGTGGTGGCCGCGGCGGACAGGGCATGGGCGACCTCGCCGGCTTCGGGATCCTCGGTGGCGAGCTCGCCCAGGTGCTCCCGGCCGTGTGGCAGCTCGCCACCTCCGGCACCGACGCCCAGCGCCAGGCCGCCGCCGACGTCCTCGCCGACACCCGGCGCAAGCTCTACGGCATCCTCGCGGCCGGCGACGACGAGACCGTTCCCGGTGAGGGTGCGGTCACCGCCGAGCAGGTCGACGAGGTCGAGGAGAGCGACGAGACCGACGGTCCCGGCGGCCAGTCGCCCGGGGCTGCGCCCACCGCCTGATGTCTCCGATCGCTTCAGGAGTCGTACGTTTGCGCTGCTGCGCGTCGTACGACTCCTGATTCGTCTCTGAGCTAACTTCGGCTCCATGAGCGCATCTGCCCCGACTCTGATCCCAGCCGGCACGGTGTTCACGGCCGAGGAGATCACCGACTGGGCGGATCGAGGACGGCGTACGCTCGAGGAAGCGCTCACCGAGGCCGACCTCCTGGTGAGCGCGCCGCACGCCGGAGCGGCGATCCCGGCCGAGCTCGCGCCCTACCTGGCGCCGGAGCTGACCAAGCGCCTGCAGCACGACTTCACCGACTGCACCACGGCCGCGATCGTGCGCCGCTGGGCGCAGATCGACCCACGGGTCGTGGCCGTGATCAACCCGCACCCGCGCATGGTGCGCGACCCCAACCGGGCCAAGCCCGCCGACGTGGTCGCCACGCTGCGCGAAGCCCTGGACCGGGTGGCGGCGGCCGGACGCTGGCAGCGCGTCGACCTGTCCGGCGTCGACGCGATCCGGCCGGTCACCTTCTCGTTCTTCCCGATCCTCGACGTCCCGGGCGACGCCGACGGTCTCACCCGGCTGTGCGAGGACTTCGCCCGTGTCGCCGAGCAGGGTCTCGGAGTCTACGAACGGACCCGGGACGCGCTCCTCGACCGCATGCTGGAGCGCGCATCGGACAACGGTGGCCGGGTCACCACCCTCTCCTTCCACGACACCATGAACACCACGACCACGCCGGAGGGTGCGGTCGTCGTCGCCCGGGATCCGAAGGACCGGCTCCCTGCGGTCGTCGCGCTCTCCAACCGCGGCGACGCCGAGGGGGAGTCGCGCGGCGACGACGACCGGCCGACCATGGCCCCCGCCCGCCTGCGTGCTCTCGCCGAGGCGCACCGTCGTGGTTTCGAGGTGGCGGCCGCGGATGACGTACTGCTCAATCAGCCCTACCTCGGCAGCCAGGAGATCGTCGCGGCTCGGGCCCGGTTCGCCGACTTCCACGCCGCTCATCCCGGCAGCGGAGTCGTCACCGACGCGGTGCAGGCCGAGTTCCTGCGGGAGTTCCTGCTCGGGGAGCGAGCGACGGCCCAGATCCAGCGGCCCGGCACCGACTGGCCGGCGGCCGCCCCCGAGCAGGTCGATCGGGTCGCGCAGGCGTGCAAGCGGGCCTGGGCCGACTTCCGCTCCGGTTCCTAGAAGACGTCGACCACGGTTCCGATCACCGACCCGGCGATGATCGTCGTCACGGCGAGGATGATCGAGGGCAGCGCGAACGAGTGGTCGATGAGCTTGGTGCCGAGCTTGGTGCTGCCTGAGGTGTCGAAGTTGGCGGCGGCGATCTGCGAGCCGTTGGTGGGCAGCAGGTAGATGCCTGCGAACGCGCCGGCCCACATGCCGGAGAGCAGGCCCAGCGGCATGCCGGCGCTCAGCGCGATCGGCACGGCGGTGTTGGTCGCGGTCGACTGGCTCGTGGTGAGCACGCAGACGACGAACACGGCGAGCGCGAAGATCCAGGGTGCCTGCGCGACGAGATCGCCGATGCCCTCGCTGATGAGGTCGGTATGGGCATCGATGAAGGTGCTGGTGAGCCAGGCCAGGCCGAGGAGCGCGATCGCCGAGACCATGCCGGCCTTGAAGACCGAGGTCGTCGGCACCTCGCTCACCTTGGGCTTCGAGACCAGGATGATCACGGTGCCGACCACGAACATGATCATCGGGATGAGGTCGTTCATCTCGAGGCGGGTCTCGGCGCCGAAGGGCGGACGAAGGTCGGCGAAGAGACCGAAGAAGACGATCAGCAGCACACCGCTGAAGAAGATCAGCGCGGCGTTGCGGCCGGCTGCGGTCGCCTCCGGCAGCGTGGTCGAGGGGTCCTTGGACCTCTCACCGGTGGCGTTGCCCGGGGCGGGGATCTCGCCGGCGGCGATCTTTGCCTGGATCTCCGGGTCGTCCTTGATGTCCTTGCCGAGACGGTTGACCACGATCGCGGACAGGACGATGCCGATGATGGCGGCCGGCAGGGTCACCATGATGATGTTGATCATCTCGAAGCCGTACGCGCTGGTGAATCCGATCATCGCGGCCATCGCCGCCGAGACGGGGCTGCAGGCGAGGGCCACGCCGGTGGCCACGACCGAGAGGGACAGCGGGCGCGAGGGCCGGATCCCGTTGGAGTAGGAGACGTCCTGGATCACCGGCAGCAGCGGGTAGAGGATGTTGGACGTCCCGGCGCCGACCGAGAAGAGGAACGAGATCAGCGGCGCCACCAAGGTGATCATCTTCGGGTTCTTCTGGATCGCCTTGGCGGCGACCGTGACCATCCAGTCGATGCCGCCGGCCTGCTGCATCATCGAGGCGGACACCACCACGGAGAGGACGATGATGATCGCCGAGGTCGGGATCGATCCCGCGGGCAGCTGGAAGACGAACACGAGCACGGCGACACCGAGGCCGCCCCACAGGCCGAGGCCGACACCGCTCGACCTCGTCCCCATCAGGATCGCGAGGATGACGACCGCGAGCTCGAGCAGGATGAGAACCACGTCCACGACGGTCCGATCTGTTGCAGGGAGAGGAGCCGTGGGGGCGGGTGGTCAAAGTTAAGCAGCGAGCAGCCTCGAGCGTGGTGAGGCGAACGCGTGTCGCGCTCAGAGCGCCTCGAGGTGGTCGACCATGTGACGGTGGCCGACGGCCTCGTAGCCGACGATCGTGACCACCGGCGCCAGCGCCACGACCACGAGGCACCAGGCCACCGGCACGCCCGCGGCCGCCATCACGACGCTCGCGACGAGCACGGCGGCGGTGAGGACGACCAGGAGGATGTGGAACGGGTCGATCACGTGCATGAACAGGTTGTAGAGGAGGTAGAGGACCAAGGCGTACGCCCCGACGGGGATGGCCACGGAGAGAACCGTGCCGACCGCGCCGAGCTCGGAATGGTGCTCGATCAGGTAGGCCGCCACGTGCAGGCCGGCGCCGGTCGCCGCGATCGCGGCGAAGATCAGGATGTGTCCGTAGCCCCACAGGAACGAACGATCGCGGTGCCGCTCGAGCATGGTGGCCCAGGGGATCGTGAAGTAGGTCCACCACTGACCGAACGTCAGGCCGATACCGGCGGCGAGCAGGAGGATCGCGTCGAGGCTCCAGCCCAGCTCCGGCTCGTGGACGATCGCGGACATCACCGCGACGGTGCCGATCACGCCCTCGCCGAGGGTGATGATCGTCAGAAGGCCATAGCGCTCGGCGATGTGGTCGGCGTGCCAGGGAGTGCCGCCGAAGCGGCGCTCGGCGATGAACGGTCCGACCAGCTCGATCACCAGGGGCACCATCATCGCCGCGAACGCGACCGTCACGCTCAGCGGCAGGATGGCGATGACGCACCAGAGCACCTGCGCGCTGAGGACGGAGACGAGGTAGACCCGGTGGGCGCCGCGACGGGCCGGATCCTGGCGCCAGGCGCGCAGCCACTGACCGCAGAGCGCGACCCGCATCACGACGTACCCGGCGATCATGAGCTCGTTGTGGAGCCGGTCGCCCTCGTGGACGCTCTCGAACATCTCCGGCAGGCCGAGGGCCATGATGATCACGCCGACCATCTGCACCATCGTGAGCAGCCGGAACGCCCAGTCGTCGGTGTCGTAGGCCGAGGCCATCCAGGAGTAGTTGATCCACGCCCAGCAGATCGCGAACGAGGCGAAGCAGAACGCCACGATCCCCGCCAGGACGTGACCCTCCGCGAGCTGATGGGCCAGCTCGTTGCCGCTCACGCCGAAAGCCACGACGAAGGTGAGGTCGAAGAGCAGCTCCAAGGGAGTCGCGGCCCGATGCTCCTCGTGCGGGTCGCGTCCGGTCATCTGGCGCAGGCGGCTGGATGCGTTCACGTGGTGAGGATAGGACGTCGGGCGTACGTTTCCTGATATGAGCGAAATCCTGATCAAGGTGCGCGGGTCACACGCCGTCGAGGTGGCGCCGGAGCGAGGGGTGGTATCCGCCGAGGTCCGGTTCGACGGTCCCGCGCCGGAGCCGGTGATGGAGCAGCTGCGGCGTGGGCTGCACGGCGCGCGCACGGAGCTCGAGCGACTCGAGCTGGAGGGCGCGATCAAGAGGCTCGTCATCCAGCGGGCGCGCACGTCGGCCGAGCGCCCTTGGCACAAGGACGGCAAGCAGCTGCCGCTGGTGCACCGTGCCACGGTCGGTCTCTGGGCGGAGTTCGTCGACTTCGAGGCGCTGGCGACATGGGTCGGCCGCACCGCGGGCAACGAGGGTCTCCGGGTCGACCACGTCTCCTGGCAGCTGACCAAGGAGAGCCGGCTGAAGGTCGAGCGTGACGTACGTCAGGAGGCGGTGCGTCAGGCCAAGGTGCGCGCGCAGGACTACGCCGATGCGCTCGACCTCGGCCCGGTCGTCGTCCGGAGCATCAACGACGTCGGTGTCAGTCACGAGGTGGCGTACGCGTCGGCGCCGATGGCGATGTCGGAGCAGGCCAGTAAGGCGTGGGGCGCGGACCAGGCTGCACCGGACCTGGCCTTCGACCCCGACGACATCACGGTCTATGCCGAGGTGGAGGCCGCCTTCACCGTCGCCGCGTCCTGACCCAGCTGGGCGTCGAGGCGCTCGGGGGAGAGCAGGTGGTTGATGACGACCGCGGCACAGCCGACCATGCCGGTGGAGTCGGCGTGGGTGGAGGGGACGAAGGTCAGGTCGCGGGTGGCCAGGGCGGTCGAGCGGGAGTAGACGGTCTCGCGCACGCCCGCGGTGTAGAGGTCGAAGGCACCGGCCATGTCGCCGCCGATGACGACGACCTCGGGGTTGAGCAGGTTGATCGCGATCGCCAGCACCTCGCCGAGCTGGCGGCCGGCCTCGCGCAGCAGGCCGCGGGCGATGGCGTCGCCCGCGAGCGCGGCGGCGACCAGGTCGCGGATGTGTCCCGCGGAGACGCCGGAGTCGACCAGGCCCTGGGTCAGCGCCCAGCCGGCGGCCACCGTCTCCAGGCACCCGGTGGCTCCGCATCGGCACGGGCGCTCGCCGGCGGACTCGACCCGGGTGTGGCCGATCTCGCCGACGGCGCCGGCGTGGCCGCGCAGCACCCGGCCGTCGGCGATAACCGCGAGCCCGAGGCCGGTCGACGCCTTCACGACGAGCGCGTCGTGCGGGTGCAGCCCGCTGCCGAAGAGCTCCGCCGTGGCCAGTGCGTCGGTGTCGTTGACGAGCACCAGTGGCCCGTCGGTGAGCCGGTCGAAGTAGGGGTCGAGCGCGACGCCGTCCCAGCCACGCATCACCGGTGAGTCGACCGAGACCAGGCGGACGGGGTCGACGACGCCCGGCAGACTCATCCCGACGCCGAGCACGGGCGGCTCGATGCCCTCCAGGAGCCGCTCGAGCCGGTCGGTCACGTCGGGCATGAGGTCGTCGGCGGCGATGCCGACCTCGTGGTCACGGGTGTCGCCGGCGAGCTCGCGGCCATCGAGGTCGAAGACGGCGAGCTGGCTGCGCGAGCGCCCGATGGCCACGGCCAGGACGACCCCGGCGTCGGCGTTGAAGCTCAGCGAGCCCGGCGGCCGGCCGCCGGTGGAGGCGAGCTCCTCCCCGGTCAGGATCAGCCCTGCGTCGACGAGCGCCGAGACCCGGGAGACCACAGCCGTACGCGACAGGCCGGTCGTCTTCTGCAGATCGCTGCGGGTCAGGGCGCGCCCGGAGCGCACCAGAGCAAGGACGTCGGCGGCGGTTGTCATCTCGGGCATGGGGTGAAGCGTACGCCTCTTATGTCTTTCGTGTACCAAAGATTTACTTGTATCGATCCAAAGATCGTGTCAAGGTGTCCCAAAGCACACTGTCTTTTGGAGGACCCGTGACCGCCGTTTCCCCCACCGTCGCTGACGTCACCGCCCGTCTCATCGAGCGGTCCGCGGCCACGCGGGCCGACTACCTGGCCCGCATCGCGTCCGCCCGGGCGACCGGGCCCGCCCGGGGCCGGCTCGCGTGCAGCAACCTGGCCCACGGCTTCGCGGCCTCCACCGCCCCGGCGAAGGCCGAGCTCAAGGTCATCAACCCCGGCGCGAAGCCCAACGTCGCGATCGTGACCTCCTACAACGACATGCTCTCCGCGCACGCCCCCTACGAGACCTACCCGCCGCTCCTCAAGGCCGCGGTCATGCGGGCCGGCGGGCTGGCCCAGGTCGCCGGCGGCGTACCCGCGATGTGCGACGGCATCACCCAGGGTCGCGACGGGATGCAGGTCTCCCTCTTCTCCCGCGACGTGATCGCGATGTCGGCCGGGATCGCCCTCTCGCACGACATGTTCGACGCCGCGCTGATGCTCGGCGTGTGCGACAAGATCGTGCCCGGCCTCCTGATCGGGGCCCTCTCGTTCGGTCACCTGCCGACCGTCTTCGTGCCCGCGGGCCCGATGTCCTCCGGCCTTCCCAACAAGGAGAAGGCCCGCGTCCGGCAGCGGTACGCAGCGGGTGAGGCCACCCGCGAGGAGCTCCTCGAGGCCGAGGCCGCGAGTTACCACTCCCGCGGCACCTGCACGTTCTACGGCACCGCCAACTCCAACCAGCTGCTGATGGAGGTGCTCGGGCTGCACCTGCCCGGCTCCTCGTTCGCGTCGCCGGACACCCTGCTGCGGGCCGCGCTCAACCGCGCCGCCGCCGCACGTGCCACCGAGCTGGCGCTCAGCGGCGGCCCGGGCATCGGCGAGCTGGTCGACGAGAAGGCGATCATCAACGCCTGCGTCGCGCTGCTCGCCTCGGGCGGCTCGACCAACCACACCCTCCACCTGGTCGCGATCGCTCGTGCCGCCGGGATCCAGCTGACCTGGTCCGACATCTCCGACCTGTCGCCGGTCGTCCCGCTGCTCACCCGGATGTACCCCAACGGCTCCGCCGACGTGAACCACTTCCACGCGGCCGGCGGTGTCAGCTTCCTGATCCGCACGCTGCTCGAGGCCGGGCTGCTCCACGAGGACGTCACCACGATCCTCGGGCCGGGGCTCTCGGCCTACACCCAGGAGTCGCGGCTCACCCGCGACGGCGAGATCGAGCTGGTCGAAGGTGCCCCGGTCTCCGGCGACCTCGACGTGCTGCGCCCGGCTTCGGATCCCTTCTCGCCCGACGGTGGCCTGCGGGTCCTGACCGGCGAGCTCGGCACCGCCGTCATCAAGACCTCGGCGGTCGCGCCGGAGCACCGGGTGGTGTCCGCGCCGGCGGTCGTCTTCGACGACCAGGCCGACTTCCTCACCGCCTTCTCCGAGAAGCGCCTCGACGGCCGCGACTTCGTTGCGGTGATCCGCTACCAGGGCCCTGCAGCCAACGGCATGCCCGAGCTGCACAAGCTCACCCCGGCGCTCGGCGTGATGCAGGACCGCGGCCAGCAGGTCGCCATCGTCACCGACGGCCGGATGTCCGGCGCGTCGGGGAAGGTGCCCGCCGCCATCCACCTCACCCCTGAGGCCGCGCTCGGCGGACCGCTCGCTCGCGTGCAGGACGGCGACCTGATCACCGTCGACGCCGTCGCCGGCACGCTGACGATCGGGGTCGACGCCGACGAGTTCGCGCACCGTCCGGCCACCGGTCGTGCTCCGCTCGACGCCGAGTGGCGCGGCACCGGCCGTGAGCTCTTCGCCGCCTTCCGTGCCACCGTCGGCTCAGCCGACACCGGCGCCTCCGTCTTCACCTTCGCTCCCGACCAGCAGAGCCCGATGCCCCAGGAGACCCCCGTCCATGTCTGACCTGAAGTCCACCGACCTGCTCGACCTCTCCCCGGTGATCCCGGTCGTCGTGATCGAGGATGTCGACCACGCGGTGCCCGTGGCTCGCGCGCTCGCCGAGGGTGGCGTGCCGATGGTCGAGCTGACGCTGCGTACGACGGTGGCGCTCGACGCCATCCGGGCCATCGCCGAGGAGGTGCCGGAGGTTCTGATCGGCGCCGGCACCGTGACCACTCCCGTGCTCGCCAAAGAGGCCGCCGCGGCCGGCGCCCAGTTCCTGGTCTCGCCGGGTGCGACCCCGACGCTGCTCGGCGCGATGCGCGACACCGGCCTGCCGTTCCTGCCCGGCACCGCCACCGTCTCCGAGGCCCTCGCGGTGCTCGAGACCGGCCACACCGCGATGAAGTTCTTCCCGGCCGAGGCCTCCGGCGGCGCCAAGTACCTGGGCTCGCTGCCGTCCGTGCTCCCCGACGCGCGCTTCTGCCCCACCGGCGGCATCTCGCTCGCCACCGCTCCGAGCTACCTCAGCCTCCGCAACGTCGGCTGCGTCGGCGGCTCCTGGCTCACCCCCGCCGACGCCCTCGCCGCCGGCGACTGGGACCGCGTCACCGCGCTCGCAGCCGCCACCGCCGCCCTCCGCTGACCCAACCCCCGCCGGGTGGGGGCGGGGGGAAGAGCCGCCACGGGGGGGTTTTGGGGGAGAAAGCCCCCCCACCGCGGGGGGGCGGGGGGGGGGGGGCAGGGGGGGGGGGCGGGGGGACGGGGGCCCCGGGGCC